>JBAXQC010000027.1:0-34006 GCA_037131955.1 Bacteroidota bacterium | reverse complement strand
TAAATAGTTGTTTATAAAATCAAGAATTCCAAATTTCCCAACTCTTTTCTGCCTGAATTTTTAGCATGCTTAAACCATTTAAAGTTAATGCCCCTTGTTTTTTAGATATTTTTAATAATTCAGTTTCCAATGGATTATATATTAAATCTACAATAAAATGTTTGCTTCCTATGCTAGATGTTGGAATTGTAGGAATCTCATTTATAGCTGGAAACGTTCCTAACGGAGTAGTATTTACGATTAATGGAATTTGATGTATTATTTCATTAGTTAATTCGTTGTATAAAAACGTATTTCTATTTTCTTGTTTTTTTTCTCTTACTGCAAAAAAACAATCTATACCTAAATTCTTTAGAACATATTTAACGGCTTTGCTGGCACCACCATTACCTAATATTAATGCCTTTGTATGCCCTGATTCCAAAAATGGTTTTATACTTTGAGCAAATCCAAAAGCATCTGTATTGTAGCCAATAATTTTATTGTTCTGTTTGTCAATTTTAATGCAATTTACTGCTCCAATTTCAGTAGCCTCAGCAGAAATTTCATCTAAATACTTTATAATAGTTTCCTTGTAAGGAATTGTAACATTTAAACCTTTAAGGTTTATGCTTTTTTGAACTATTTCAGTAAATTCTTCTATACTTTGCAATTCAAAATTTAGGTATTCTGCATTTATGTTTTCCTGTACAAATTTATTTGTAAAATAATCTTTAGAAAATGAATGAACAAGGGATTTTCCAATAAGCCCGTACAAGCTTTTAGCCATTTACTTTAGGGGCAAAAAATTTATTTTTGATGTATACAAAAACCATTGGCATTAGAGAAATTCCAATAATTCCAAAAACCACCAATTCAAAATTATTTTTCACAACATCAAAATTTCCAAAATAAAAACCTGCAAGGGTTAACAGATTTACCCACAAAATTCCACCAAAAACACTAAAGCCAATGAATCTAGCATATTTCATACTTCCAACTCCGGCTACAAATGGAGCAAAGGTTCTAATGATAGGAACAAATCTTGCCATTATTATTGTTTTGCCGCCATGTTGATCGTAAAATTTTTGTGTTCTTTCTAAATATTCTCTTTTTAACAAGGGTATTTTCTTTTTCTCAAAAATGGCAGGGCCAACATAATTTCCAATAAAATAATTTACATTATCGCCCAAAATTGCCGAAATAATTAACAATGGAATTAATAGCCAAATATTTAATACTCCAACTTTGGCTACAATTGCCCCCGCCGCAAACAGTAGAGAATCTCCAGGCAGAAGCGGTGTTACAACCAATCCTGTTTCGCAAAAAACTATTAAGCACAGAATAAAGTAAGTAGTAGTTTCATAGTTTGTAACAATGTATTCTAAATGTTTGTCGATGTGTAAAATAAAATCAATTGGATTCATTAATTATAAATTTAAGTTTACAAAATAACTCCAAATGGGGTCAGATGGAGGGTTAGCAATAATTTCAATATTTTCTTTGGTTACTGGATGCACAAAATTTATTTTTCTGGCGTGCAAATGTATGGAAGCATTTTTATTTGACCTATCAAATCCATACTTTAAATCGCCTTTTATTGGGCAACCCATTGCAGAAAGCTGCACTCTTATCTGGTGATGCCTTCCTGTTTGAGGATTAACTTCTAGCAAGTAATAATTATCAGAACTAGCAATTATTCTGTAGTTCAAACTGGATTCTAAATAACCTTTTTTTGGTGTAGGTGATTGATAGGATTTGTTTTGCTTTTCGTTTTTAAAAAGAAAACCAACTAAAATATCTTCTTCCTTTTCTGGTTTATTTTTAACTACTGCCCAATATGTTTTTTTTACTTCTTTGGTGCTAAACATTTCACTGAGCCTGCTGGTAGCTTTGCTAGTTTTTCCAAATAAAATTACTCCACTTACCGGCCTATCTATTCTATGAATAGTACCCAAATAAACATTTCCGGGTTTGTTGTATTTTTTTTTGATGTACTCTTTTACCTTTTCGTTTAATGGTACATCACCAGTTTTATCACCTTGAATAATTTCGGAAGGCTTTTTATTGATGGCAATAATATGGTTGTCTTCAAATAAAATATCCATCCACTAATATTGTTCGTTTTCGTTAGGAAAATCTACATTTTTTACATCTTTTATGTAAGATTCAACAGCTCCTTTTATATCATCGTATAAATTGAGGTATTTTCTTAAAAATCTTGGATTAAACTGGTTGTTTATTCCTAATAAATCATGCATGACTAATACTTGTCCGTCGCAGCCACTTCCTGCCCCAATACCAATTACAGGAATATCTAATGATTGTGATACCTCCGTTGCCAATGCAGATGGAATTTTTTCTAATACTATAGAAAAACAACCTGCCTCTTGCAACAACATTGCATCATTACGCAATTTATCTGCTTCTTCCTCTTTTTTTGCTCTTACTGTATATGTTCCAAATTTATAAATAGATTGTGGCGTTAGTCCCAAATGACCCATTACTGGAATTCCACTGTCTACCAATCTTTTTACAGATTCTAAAATTTCGCTTCCACCTTCCATTTTCACTGCATGAGCACCTGCTTCTTTCATCAATCGAATGGCACTTTGCAAAGCAATTTTTGAATTTCCTTGGTAGGAGCCAAATGGCATATCAACCACAACTAGCGCTCTGTTTACTGCTTTTACCACCCATGTTCCATGAAAAATCATTTGTTCTAATGTAATGGTAACGGTAGTTTCGTTTCCTGCCATTACATTTGAAGCACTATCTCCCACCAATATTACATCAATTCCTGCATCGTCTATAATCTTTGCCATAGAAAAATCGTAAGCAGTAAGCATAGAAATTTTTTCTCCCCTACTTTTCATTTCTTGAAGAGTGTGAGTGGTTACCTTTTTTATTTCTTTGTGAACAGACATATTTTCTTAAAATTAAACAAAACTAAAACAATAATGTGAGTACTACCAAGTATTTTGATATTTTTGCAACTCTAAATTTTTTTAAGAATGAAATTTAATTCTCTGTTTTGCATTTTTGCCGGTATTACTTTAATGGTGGCAAGCGCTTGTTCAACAAAAATTGATATTAACGAACCTTACAAAGAACAAACTGTGGTTTATGGTTTGCTTAATCAAACAGATACTATTCAGTACATAAAAATAAACAAAGCATTTTTAGGCGAAGGAAACAATTTTGATTATGCACAAATTCCAGATTCATTTAACTACAATCCTGCCGATTTGCGAGTGAAATTAGAAGTGATAAAAAACAAATTAAAAACTAGAGAAATAAGTTTAAGAGATACAATTCTTCCGGGAGCTTCTACAGGTGTTTTCTCAAAAGAAAAAAACATCATTTATTATACAAAAGAGAAATTAATTGCCAAAGAAAATGGTGAATTTTTAACGTATAGATTGGTAATAAACAATATTAAATCTGGCAATGAAGTAACAGCAGAAACAAATTTAATAGATCGTGTTTCGCTAAATTTTTTACCTACATCCTTTAGTATAGTAAGAACTGATGGAAATTATGTTCCCATAAATCTTGAATGGAATCCTGCCAACTTTGCAAAAACTTACAACATAATTCTCACATTTTATTATTCAGAAGGTACAGGAAGTACTGCTGCGGTTACAAAATCTGTTGATTGGAATTTGGGCGAAGTAACAGCTTCCAGCTCCAATGGTACAGGACAACCGCTTATACTCAAAACCAATGGCGAAGATTTCATAAGTTATTTAAAGTCACTTAAATCCAGTAATTTCCCTGAAGGAAATTTTACAAGAACTGCAGATAGTGTAAAGTATACTTTGTTTTCTGGAGGCGACGAATTGTATTTTTATCAGCAAGTAAACAAGCCTTCATCGGGTTTGCTTTTAGAAAAACCACTTTATGGAAACATAAAAAATGGGATAGGAATATTTTCTTGTAGAGGGAAGTTTGTTTCGCCAAGCTTGAAAATATCAGATGCCACAAAAGATTTATTAACTAGCCAGGGATTGGGTTTTAGGTAATTGATTTTTCTTTCCTAAACTTTATCCTTATCTACCCACTACTAAATTAGAATCTAAGTAACGAGTTATAACCCTTGGCATTCCGTAGTTATCTAATTGGTTTGCTTGGCACAAAATATAATTATTTTTTATGCTTGGTTGGTCCTCCATTTTTATGTGAAAAAAACTAGTATAAATATCTCTGTGACTTAATACGTGCTTAACTGTTGATGAAACTTTATCCAAACTCCAACTCTTGTTTTTTAGCAAGTCGTGATTTTTTATTTTAAGTTTTAATTCAGAAAAATCAGAAGAACTCTCGGTTTCAATCAATGGAAAATCATATAAATTTTGCCAAATATCATTTTCTGTCCTCTTTTTAATAATTACATTTTGTTGATGTGTAATAATTAAGTAATTAAAGTATCTATTTTTTCTGACTAAACTTTTAGATTTAATGGGCAATTCAAACACTTTGTTTCTAGAGAAAGCTATGCAATTTCCGATGAAAATACAACTTGTACAACTTGGATTTTTAGGCACACATTGCAAAGCACCAAATTCCATTATTGACTGGTTAAATAATGCAGGATTTTTTTTATCCAACAGTTCGTTGCACAACTCTAAAAAATACTTTTTGCCTTTAGTAGAATCAATTGGTAGATCAATTCCAAAAATTCTAGACAAAACTCTAAATACATTTCCATCTAAAACTGCATGAGGAAGGTTAAAGGCAAACGATGCAATTGCGGCGGCAGTGTACTCTCCTACTCCCTTTAATTTTTTTATTTCTTGAAAATCTGCAGGAAAAACTCCATTGTAATTTTCAACAATTAGCTTAGCAGTAAAATGTAAATTTCTTGCTCTAGAATAATAACCTAATCCCTGCCACAATCTCAAAACAGTTTCATCATCTGCCTTCGCCAATTCTTTAACCGTTGGAAATTCATGAACAAACTTTAAATAATATGCCATTCCTTGGTCTACTCTTGTTTGTTGCAAAATTATTTCTGAAAGCCATATAAAATAAGGATTATTGGTGTTTCGCCAAGGCAATTCTCTTTTGTTTATTTTGTACCATGAAGTTATTTTAGTTGCAAAATCAAGCATAGAAATAAAGCTGCTAATAAACAATAAAATCTGGATGCATTCTTAAACCTTCCGTTTCAAACAGATAATTAACAGCTTTTTTTCCTTCCTCACCCAAAGACACTGAGTAGTTGTTTACATACAACTTAATGTGTTGTTCAATAACCTCTTTCTCCATTTCTTGCGAGTGATCCAACACATATTTATTGCTACTTTCTGGATTATTAAATGCAAACTTTATACTTTCTTTAATCATTCTTTGAACCTCAATTTTTATTGAATCTTCTAAAGAGCTACTTATTCCAATGCCACCTAAAGGAATAGGCATATTGGTTTTTTCTTGCCAATATTCTCCTAAATCAATTACCTTTTTTAGTCCTTTTTTGTGATATGTAAAACGGTTTTCGTGAATGATTAAACCTAAGTCTGTTTTACTATTTTGAACTGAATTTTCAATATCTGAAAACACCATTTCTACTTTGTTTTTTGCATAAGGAAAAGCAAATTTTAAGAGCAAATTGGCAGTAGTATTTATGCCAGGAATGGCTATTGATAATTCATTAATTTTATTTATTTGTTCTTCGGGATTTGCTCTGCAAATTAGTAATGGTCCACAATTTTTACCTAATGCAGCACCTGAATCTGCAAGAGCATATACCTCGGAAGATTTTATAAGGGTAGCAAAACTTAATTTACTAACGTCTAGTTTTTTTTCTGTATTGCTTATGGCTCTTTTATTTAATGTTTCTACATCCTCCAAAATAATTTCAAAATCAATTGTATCCGAAACAATTTTTTTATTGGCAATTGCATCAAAAATAAAACAATCGTTGGGGCAAGGACTGTAACCTAGGCTTACTATTTTTTTCAATTCAAGTTATTTTCTAAACAAACAATTAATTCTTTATTTAGGTTCTCAATAGCCTCATTCATTTTCCAATTTTCGCGGTTTCTGGTTTCTACATAATTAGAAAAACTTCGTATTTGTGCACATGGAACCTGATTGGCTTTGCATGCAGTAAAAAATGCTGCACCTTCCATAGATTCGCTGTTTGGCAATAAATCAAACAACTGATAATAACGTTTTTTTAGTTGCTCAATTTTTGTTTCATTTCCATGTACAGTATTTACCGTTATACCTCTGCATTTTTGAAGATTGGGAAATAAGGTAGATGTATTTTCAATTCCCATAGATGTATACACCGCATTGGCATCTTCTTTTATTAAGTTCAGACTTTTCATTTCAATATTTTTATCTCCATCTTGGGCAAACATTTCCGAAATAAATTCATGTGTTATTTCAACCGTATCGCCAAGTTTGTTGTCGTAATTAAAACAACCGGCAATACCTGCTTGAATGGCAAAATCACACTTCGATTCAAAAATAAATTTAGAGGTATACACTGCAGAGTTTATCATTCCAATACCTGTGAAACCAATAAATATTTTTTTATTGTTCCAATCAGTTTCAACTAAATTGTTGTTTGTTTGTTGTATTTTTAAAAAGTTAAACAGTGGAGATAATTCTTCTTTTACTGCCGAAATAATTAGTAATCTTTGTATTTGCATGTTCAAATTTAACACAAAAAAATAAGATGATATATATTACTAGAAAGGAGCACTTTAATGCAGCTCATAAATTATTTAGAGCCGAATGGAGCAACGAAAAAAACGAGAAAGTTTTTGGTAAATGTTCCAATCCAAATTGGCACGGCCACAATTACGATTTGTTTGTAACTGTAAAAGGCGAAATAAATCCGGAAACTGGATTTTTAGTTGATTTAAAATTGCTCAGTAAAATAATAAAAGAAAAAGTAATTGAAAAACTAGACCATAGAAACATAAATCTTGAAGTAGATTTTATGCAAGGCAAAATGGCATCAACAGAGGTGTTGGCAATAGGAATTTGGAATGAAATTGCAAATGAAATCAATGAATTAGGTTGTAAATTGCATTCCATAAAATTGTTTGAAACAGAGAATAATTTTGTGGAGTATTTTGGTAATTAACTTTATGTTAAATTTTAGTTTATGAAAAATTTTATTCCAGCATTTGTACTTTTTAATTGTTTAGTTTTTTCCATGTTTGCTCAAACAATTCAAAATAATAATTATGGTACCAGGGGATATATTAAACCTGATGGAACTATTCAAAATTCAAGTTACAGCACAGTTGGATACATCAAAGAAAACGGAACCATTCAAAATAAAAATTATGCTACCATTGGATATATAAAAACTGATGGCACCATTCAAAATTCTAGTTACAGCACCGTTGGCTATGTTAAGCCCGATGGAAGAGTACAAAATAGCAGCTATTCTACAATTGGATTTGTTAAGGAGGATGGAACTGTGCAAAACAGTAATTACAGTACTTTGGGTTATGCCAAGGGTGTTAAAAAAGAATGGGCTGCAGTTGTGTTTTTCTTTTTTGTGTTTGATTAAAATTAATTATTGTTTGCAAAAGTAATTTGATACCAAAACACAATAGAAGTAAGTGTGCTTATAAAAAGAAAGCGAGGAGCGTTTTTATGTTTTAATATTTTTTAAACTAAAATTTTATTTTAAACATGCAATTAAAGATCTATTTCAGCCTCTTGGATGAGAATTTTTATGAATGTTTTTTAGTTTTTCTATAGAATTATGAGTATAAACTTGTGTTGCTGCAAGGCTTGCGTGTCCCAACAATTCCTTTATTGCGTTTAAATCTGCTCCATTATTTAATAAATGTGTAGCAAACGTATGCCTAAGAACGTGGGGAGATTTTTTCTTTACAGTACTTATTTGTTCTAGGTTTGTGCTAACCAAACGCTGCACAAATTTTGGATACAATTTATTGCCTTTTTCATTTATCAAAAAAAATTCAGATACTAAGCTCATTGTATCTTTTTGCTTATCAAAATTTTCTAAAACAATTTTTAGTTCGTTAGACATGGGAAGCATTCTTACTTTATTTCCTTTTCCTAAAACCTTAATGCTTTTGTTTGAATAATCGATATCGGTATTTTTTAGGTTTATCAATTCAGATAATCTAATTCCCAAAGAATAAAAAATTTCAAAAATTGTTTTGCTTAAAATTCCTTTAAAATCATCCTTAAAAAAATCATTTTCAAAAAGTTTAGATGTGGTATTTTCTTCTAAAAAAGTGGGTAATTTTTTTGCCGTTTTAGGTGCTACTACTTTTTGCATTGGATTTGTTTCCAATAAATTTTGTTTGAGCAAAAACTTAAAATAGGTTTTTAATGTAGAAATTTTTCTATTTACACTTCTGTTGTCTAGTTTATTGTTCATTAGTTGAACTACCCAGGACCTTATAAATGTGTGCTTAATTTCTTTTGGAACTACTAGAGGACCAAAATTTTCATCAATAAACAAAAAGAATTGCTCTAAATCATTGGTATAGGCAATAAAAGTATTCTCAGAAAGCCGCCTCTCGTATTTTAAGTAATCTAAAAACTCTGATTTATACATAAAAAAAAATACCTCTGAAAAATCAAAGGTATTTATTTAAGGTAATATTATTAGTAGAAACTATTCCAAAGAAGACTTTAATCTTTCTTTGTAAGCAGCTCTAATTTTCTCAAATCTTGCTTCTACAGAAGGCTTAGTGAATTTTTGACGTTCACGTAATTGTTTGATTAAGCCTGTTTTTTCAACTTTCTTCTTGAATTTCTTAAGAGATTTTTCAATTGATTCTCCGTCTTTTACTGGTACAATTAGCATTTTTTGTTTTTTAATTTTTAGGATTGCAAAAGTATTAAAAGTATTATTAAAAACAAATTATTTTAAAATTTCTCTCGAAATAACTAATTTTTGAATTTCAGAAGTTCCTTCTCCAATAGTGCAAAGTTTAGAATCTCTGTAATATTTTTCGGCAGGAAAATCTTTTGTGTAACCATATCCACCAAAAATTTGTACGGCTTCTGTAGAACATTTTACCGCAACTTCTGAGGCATAATATTTTGCAAAAGCACCTTCTTTGGTCATTTTTTGCCCTCTATTTTTTAGGTCGGCTGCTTGCAATGTTAACAATTCGGCAGCTTCAATTTCTGTTGCCATGTCGGCCAGTTTAAAAGATATAGCCTGGAAATTAGCAATTGCTTGACCAAATTGTTCTCTTTCTTTAGCATATTTTATAGAGGCCTCAAGAGCTCCCTTTGCTATTCCAAGAGAAAGCGCCGCAATAGAAATTCTTCCGCCGTCTAAAATCTTCATGGCTTGCACAAAACCATCACCAACATTTCCAAGAACTTGAGATTCGTGAACTTTGCAATCTGTAAAAATCATTTCTGCCGTTTCAGAAGCTCGCATTCCAAGCTTATTTTCTTTTTTTCCGCCTGCAAACCCTGGAGTAGTTCTTTCAACAATAAATGCAGTAATTCCGTGAGAGTCTAATAATTCACCTGTTCTTGCCAAAACAACAGCAACATTTCCTGTAATACCATGAGTAATCCAATTTTTGGAGCCATTTAAAACCCAATATTCTCCTTCTTTTTTGGCAACACATTTCATTCGCAATGCATCAGAACCGGTGTTTGCTTCTGTTAAGCCCCAAGCACCAATCCATTCGGCTGTAGCTAATTTGGGCAAGTATTTTTTCTTTTGCTCTTCGTTTCCAAATGCAAGAATATGTCCAGTACACAATGAATTATGAGCCGCCATTGATAAACCTATTGAACCACAAACTTTAGCGAGCTCTATAATTGCAGTAACATATTCAAAATAACCAAATCCAGAACCTCCGTACTCTGTAGGAACCAAAACTCCCATCAGACCTAATTCTCCAAGCTTTTTAAATACTTCTAGTGGAAATTCCTGACTTTCGTCCCACTCCATAAATTTAGGTTTTATATGAGTTTCGCCAAATTTTCTTATCATTTCGGCAATCATTTGTTGATTTTCGCTTTGAGCAAATGCAGGCATAGTGTTATATTATTTTTTAAATTTTGGAGTGCAAATAAAAGGTAAAATAAAATTGTTTCAAAATATTGATTTACAAATGTTGATAACAACACTAGTTGGTTTTTGTTTTTATAGTTTTTTTATAACGTTTTCGCTTTCAGATTTCATCCTGTAAAAGTTGCGTTCAATATCGTCCCAATCGTTAATGATTGTTTTTGACTCTTCAATTTTAATTATCCATTTTAAGCTAGGTAATTTCATGAGGCTTATATTGGGTAAAATTTTGTGGCTTGCTTTTTTAAACTGCTCCCAGTCTTTTTGTACTAAAGCAATTTCCATCTCATTTAATATTTCTGGTATCTTTTTCTTAAGCAGTGAAGTTAAACCGTTAATAAATTTGGTATCGCCATTAGATAATTTGTTTAAAGATTGAAACAAAGATTTTTGAGAATACTCTACATCAAATAAAACTCCTTCTGATTGATCATTATCGAGCAAATCTAAAATTTTCTTTGTTAGGTTATTATTGTCGTATGGTTTTGAAATATAATCATTAAAACCAAAAGTTAAATATTTTTCTTGGTCTTCTTTTGAAGCATGTGCAGTGGTGGCAATGATAGGAACATTTGACGATTTTCTTATTATTTTTGTTGCTTCAATACCATTCATTATTGGCATTGAAACATCCATAAGTATTAATTCTATTTTGTTTGAATTGAAAAGTTCAATTGCCTTTCTACCATTTTCTGCCTTAAAAACAATAAATCCGGCATCCATTAAAATTTTCTCTGCCAATAACATATTTATGTCATTGTCTTCTGCTATTAATACATGATGTGCCTTATTTTTTTTATAGTTATTCTTATTCAATTCTTTAAACACTTTTTGTGTAGAAGAATCAATTTTATCAAATTCCATTTCAAAAAAGAATTTAGTCCCTTTGTTTAATTCGCTCTCTAGATTTAATTCACTTTGTTGAAGTTTCAAAAGTTGTTTTGTGATGGTAAGGCCCAAGCCAGTTCCTCCATATTTTTTGGTGTTGCCGGAATTTAATTGAGTAAAACTTTCAAATATAATTATATGATCTTTTTTAGAAATTCCAATTCCCGAGTCAGTAACTTCAAAATAAACTTTACAGCTTTTTTCATTTTCATCTTTTATTTTAAGGATAATTTTTACAAAACCTTCGTCTGTAAATTTAATTGCATTACCTACTAAATTTACTAGTATTTGCTGTAATCTCCCGGAATCTCCCAAAAATTCTATTCCTTTAAAATCATCATTTTCTATCGTAAAATTTATATTTTTTTCTTGTGCTTCCAAAGAAAAAATACTTTTAATGTTGTTCAATACATCGTCAAAATAAAAGCCAGATTTTTCTATGGAAAAACTTCCTGATTCTAATTTTGAAAAATCTAAAATCTCATTGATAATATTCAATAAATGAGAAGCACTTTTCTTTATAGCATGCAAGTATTTTTTTTCCTTCACCTCCGGAAAAGTTTTCACTAAAATATCAGAAAAACCAATAATTCCATTCATTGGAGTTCTAATTTCGTGAGAAATATTTGCTAAAAAATTTTCCTTTATTTTTATTGATTGTTCAGCCAATGCTTTTGCTTTTTCTAGGTCTATTAAGGTTTTGTGTAATCTGTTTAAATTTAAATCACTCATTGTATTGGCCATTGCCAAATCTTTTTCTGTGTTATACAATGAGGTAATATCAAAAGCTTGAAAAATTATTAGGTCTTTGCCACCAGATTTTATTGGTATAATTTGGTATTGGAAAATAAGTTTTTCAAATTTATAATTGGTAAAGTGATACCTGCCTTCAAATTTTTTTTTGACCAATAACTGATGCTGGTAATAAATAAAATGCTCAGCATTTTCTGGATTTAATAAATCCTTAATATTTTTTACAGATTTTATTTTTGCCTTTGAAAACAGCTTTTTTCTGGCTGCATCATTTAATAATAAAATCTCACCTTCATAATTATGAACGATAACAATACCGTTAAAATTATCGAAAATTACTTTAAAAACTTGCTCACTTAATTCCATTTAAAAAAAATGTTGTGTATGTTTGACACTTAAAGATAAATTTAAAAGTAATAGTATGAAAAAAATTACATTTTCTATGGCAAAAATTTTCATTGCCACATTTTTAACTTTGAACTTTAATTTTGTTAAAGCTCAACAGTTTAAATTCCATGCAGAATATGACCCAAGTTGGTATGGCCCTGGTTTTATTATGAACCAAGACATTGCAGGTTATGTTAAAACTACCTTGCAAGCCACCAGTGCCACTGATCAGTTTGTTATTGAGGCAGACAATGGTTATAATAGATGGAAAAAAAATGGTACAAGTTTAACAACCAATATAAATGAGCTTGGCTATTACGAGTTTTATCCGAATGCCGAGAGTATAGGAATTAGTGATAATTTTTTAACTACACCTGCAACAGTAAATCACTTTTATACCTTTAGGTTAAAGAATGTTGGTTATCAAAGTACTTCTGGTGTGATGATGGAAACCAACAATGCACCGGTTTTATTTGCTGGGGCCAATGCAGTTTCTCAAAATCCATTGGCAAACGCCGTATCTCAAAATGTTCCTGTAGTTATTACATTTAACCTGGCTTCAGCTCCATCTCCACAAGAAAAAGTATATGTTCGTTACAGTACAGATGGTTTTGTAACCTCTACTGTTGTTGAAGGAACATTTATTGGTGGCCCTGGCTCAACCTCAGGAACAGTAACTATTCCGGGGCAAGCTGCCGGCGCAGTGGTAAACTATTATTTATTAACCACTACATTTACGCTTACAAATCCATTGTCTGTTGAAGCAGATTTAGCAACGTTAAATCTTGAGAACAACAGTGGATTAAATTATTCTTACTCGGTAGCATCTGCACCTGTAGCCACAGTAAATGTTACCTTTAGAGTAAATATGTCTCAACAAACAGTTAGCACAAGTGGAGTTCATATTGCGGGTACATTTAACGGGTTTAGCACTACCGCCAATATATTAACTTCGGTGGGCGCAGGAATTTATGAAACAACTATTGCCATTGAAGAGAATACAACAGTTAGGTATAAATTTATTAATGGTAATGATTTTGTATTTGGAGAAATTGTACCTCAAGCCTGTGGTGTTGATAATGGCGTTGGCGGATTCGATCGAAATTTAACTGTGTTTGCAGAGCCTCTTGTATTGCCAACAGTATGTTTTGGAGAATGTATAAATTGTGTAGTTCCAAATACAATTAATTTAACTTTTAGAGTAAACATGTCTCAGCAAACGGTTAGTGCAGCAGGAGTTTTTGTTGCGGGCACTTTCAACGGTTTTAATGCTTCGGCAAATCCTATGTTATCCATAGGTGGTGGCATTTATGAAGCAACAATTGCAATAGATGCCGGTGTAACTGCTCAATATGTTTTTATTAATGGAAATGGTTTCACATTTCAAGAAACTGTTCCTGCAACTTGCGGTGTTAATAATGGCTTTGGAGGATACAATAGAAGTGTTATTGCCCCTAATACAACCACAATTTTACCAACTGTTTGTTTTAGTTCTTGCAGCGATTGTGTTTTACCAGCTTTAGCTCAGGTTACATTTTATGTGAATATGTCGCAAGAAAATATTTCGGCACAAGGAGTATTTTTATCGGGTAGCTTTAATAGTTTTAGCACCACAGCAAATCCTATGACAAATATTGGAGGAGGAATTTTTAAGGCAGATGTTAGTTTAGATACCACAGCAATTATTCAATATAAATTTGTAAACGGAACAGTATTTGAATCAGTTTCTTCGATATGCGGTGTTGATGATGGATTTAGCGGCTTTAACAGAATTTTATCTGTGCCTCAAACAGATGTTTTTGCATTGCCAACAGTGTGTTTTTCGTCTTGCGAAGACTGTATTACAACATCAATTTCAGCTAAAAATTCAACTAAATTTAGTTTTTCACCTAATCCTACTCATTCCATTGTTACAATTACAAATGGAGAATCATTAAAAACTATTACAGTTGTAGATAATTTAGGAAAAGAATTAATGTTTTTATCAAACAACAACAGTAGTTTGGTGAATGTAGATTTATCTTCATTATCTGAAGGAATATACTTTGTAAAATGCTTAACAGACAAAGAAACAATTACACAAAAAATAATAAAACAATAGTATAAAAGCACTATTTTATTTAATAAAAGGCAGAATTTATTTCTGCCTTTTTTGTTTAATGGATTTTTTTTTATTCATTGCAGTGAAATTGTAATACCAAACAAAAAAGATGTTTAAACCCAATATACAAGTGTGTTTTTCGCCACACTCTTATCCATTATTTCAAGAGGAAAATCAAGTTGTGGTTGTTGTTGATGTGCTTAGGGCAACATCGGCAATATGTGCGGGAATTGCAAATGGTGTAAACTCAATTATGCCTGTAGAAACTATTGAAGAAGCCAAAAGTTATAGCCAAAAAGGATTTGTTGTTGCAGGCGAAAGAAACGGCGAAGTTCTAGAAGGATTTGAATTGGGCAATTCTCCTTTTTCTTTTATGGAGGATAAATTAAAAGGAAAAAATATTGCACTTACTACAACAAATGGAACCAAGGCAATAAAATCTGCCTACCAAGCCGAGAGCATAATTATAGGTGCATTTGTAAACTTAAATTCAGTAACTGAATATCTTTTGAGGCTAAAAAAAAATGTGTTGGTCTTGTGTGCAGGCTGGAAGGATAAATTTAACCTAGAAGATACTTTATTTGCCGGTGCTGTGGCTAAAGAATTGCTGAATTCTTTAATGTTTGTAACTTCCTGCGATTCCACAAGAGCAGCAATACTACTTTATGATCGTGCAAAAGATGATTTAGAAAACTTTTTAAAAGACTCATCACACAGAGAACGCTTAGGCAAACTAAATCTGCAAAAAGACATAGAATTTTGTTTATCTGTAAACAAATTAAATGTGCTTCCCATTTTGGATAAAAATGGATTTATTGTAAAAGAAACACAACAAAACAACGTACTTTTGTAATGTTCTTTAAAATTGGTTCTTGTTGATTCATTAATTTATTAATGGGTAGGAAAGTCCGGGCAACGCAAAGCGCCATACTTCCTAACGGGAAGGATGTTTTTGAGAAATTAAAAACATACAGCCAGTGCCACAGAAAATAACCGTTTGCTTAGGCAAATAAGGGTGAAAATGTGAGGTAAGAGCTCACAGAAATAGTTGGTGACAATTATTTGGGGTAAACCTTATGGGTTGAAAGATCAAATAGACAGGGATTTTCTGTTTTTGCAACAGAATAAAGGGTAGCTTGCCTTACCTTGTGGGTAGATCGTTAGAGGTTTTGGGCAACCAAAATCCCAGATAAATAACAAGAAGGTTTTATGAAAATAAAATCTAACAGAACCCGGCTTACAAAATTTAAAAGGACATTAAAGCTGCTGTAATAGCAGCTTTTTTTATTTTTATACTCATCCAAAACCTGTATTATTTGAAGGAACCTTTGCTAAGCAAAATTTGCAATCAAGAATTAATATTCTACTCCCTATTTATATATTTGGGAGCTATTCCAATTATTAATTTACAAACCCCACCTGCTGCTCTTGGTTGCTAACTTTTCAAAAAAAATTATTAATCCTAAACAAAGGCAAAAAGCAATAACATAATCCTTAGAATTAAAAAACTGAAAAATATTTACAAAAAAAGTATTAGTGCTTAACTACAATTTTGCCATTTTTATTTTCAAGAGCAGAATTGATTTGATATATATAAATGCCATCAGAAACATCACTAAGGTCAATACTATTACCATTGACAAAGTTTGTTAAGGATTTTTCTAACACCAAACTTCCTTTGCAATCAAACAATTTAAAATGGCCTTGAGAATTTAAATATTTACCATTTACAACAAGCTTATTATTAGCTGGATTTGGAAAAACGTCCAAAGTCTTTGTTGATTCAAATGCACCACTAGAAACTGAATTATATGCAACCTCAATGTTATCTACCAACAAAACACTTCCTATTCCAACAAAATTATTATTGTTTTCAAAATTACTAGAAGCAAAAGTTATGTTTAGGGTATCTGCCAATGGAAATGAATTATAGAAAAGAGGAACTATAAAAGGCTGGTAACTATTGGTTGGTAAAAGATAAATCAACATGGAATCTAAACGAACAGTTTGTCCTAGTATTGGATCGTATTTGGTAACGAAAACACCAACCAATGCTGTGTCTGGTCCTACTGAATTATATTTGTAATATCCGGTAATTAACTGTGGATTTTGTGTAACGGCCATACCTCCTGCAAAAGGACTTGCAAAATAACCATTGGTCGCAAACCCAAGGGTATCGGCATAAGTAGATACAATGGTTTCTATTTTCATTGCAAATTGTCCATCAAAAGCATCTGTACTTTTAGTTACACAAGGCGTCTGATTCAACAGTACAAAATTTGGTGTGCTCCAATTGTCTGGCTCTTCGCTCTCTATAGCATTCCAGCTTTCAAAATCCGTTGATGGAGCTCCTACAGCGCCAGTAAAGTTTATGTTATCTACAAAAAGTTCGCTTCCAGGAATTGCAGGATAATCAAAATTAGAACTAGAAATAAAGGCAACCATCGTATCTGGCACTAATATGGGGTCTAACCAAATGATGGGAGTTGATAGCGTTTGATAAGTGCTTTGTGTGCCTGTAAGACTTACAATCACTAAGCCCAATGCTCCTGGGAAACCAGATTTTTTAAATGCTACAAACAAACGTGCTGTATCATTCGGCTGAATAGAATACTTGGCATCAAAAAGAAAATTTAAAGGTCTAACATTTATAGGAATTCCGCCATTAATAGTTGAACTATTAGGGCTTCCTACAAACAAAGCTCCTTGAATGGTATCTATTCCATTGCTAACAGTAGAGAATTTTGCTGCATAATTTCCAGAAAAAGACTCTGTGCTTTTTTCAACATTGCCTTGTTGTATTAAAAAATAGGATTGAAGATTTGTGGTCATTCCAAAATTTGGTTCCTCATAATACACATTTGTATTCCAATTTTCAAAACTTCCATTGGCCACAGGCTGAGATTTGGCAGCAAAAATCAGTGCAAAAAAAGGCAAAATTAATAGTATTGATTTTTTCATAAGTCTTGGGTATTATATTTTTTGGTAAAACAAAAATACAAAAAATTAAACGCTAACAGGTTTGGGAATTTTTTTTTAATTGTTCTTTAAGTTTTCAGCACAATTTAATCAATTATTGGTTTTTCATTTTGCCTGTATGGTATCCACTCTTTGGGATTAAAAGGTACTTGTATGTTCCGTTGTCAATCTTACATTTGTTGCAAGTGGACAGGTTGAACCTTCGATCCGCTTGTATGGACGCCAATTCGAAAATCTTTAAATTGTTACAAGTAAGCCTAAAAAATCTCCAACCCAATTAAGCCTTACTTGTACCAACAAACAGAGTTAAAATCATATTTTACAAACACCTCCTGTAATCCTAAATATTCTACCAATCTTTAAGCTCATAATTTTTTTTAATAAAACTATAATTTTCTTCAAATTCATTTTCATCTATTGCTATCCATCCTCCAACTTCTAATTTTATCATGTCATTTATAAGTAACATCTCCGGAAATTGTTTGGCTTCTATCTCATTTCTAAAATAAAACTTTCCCATTAACTTAATTTCTAAAAAACTTTTGGAAGAATGTATTTTATAAAAAGTTTTGTTGTCAGAAAATTTTCTATAAAGAGGAAAGTCAATCATAATTTTAATTCTTCTGATGGATCCCAAAAAAGTTCTTCAAAATCTACAACTTTATCGTTTTTTATTTTAACTCCTTCTTGCTCCAACAGTTCTTGCATTGTGTTTGGTGTTGCAAAATGAATTTTACCCGTAAGCAAACCATTTCTATTTACTACCCTTTGTGCTGGCACTAAAATTTTTTGTTGGTGACTTCCATTCATTGCATAACCCACAATTCTCGAAGATTTTGCAGAACCCAAATACTTGGCTATTGCTCCATAACTAGTAACTCTACCTTGCGGAATAAGCCTCACCACTTGGTAAACCATTTCAAAAAAATCCTTCTCCATTGTAGTAATTTAATTTACTTTTTAAAAAAAGAAAAATTTACTTTTCCATACGTTCGCTTTTCTATAAATTGAGGAAAGCTGGTGAAATTAATTTCTATAGGATGTTCAATTATTACAATTGCATTTTCTTGCACCATGCTGCAACTGATAATTTCAGAAGGGAGCTTTTGGTAAAAATCTGAATCGAATGGTGGATCTGCAAAAACTAAATTGCAAGAAAAATTGCTTTGCTTTAAAAAAGAAAACACATCCATATTTATTGCTTTTATTGTGTTTTCTAAACTTAATTTTTCGATGGTCTTTTTTATAGAAGCATTTGCTTTAGAATTTTGTTCTACGCTAATTACATTTTTACAATCTCTAGAAGCCATCTCAAAGGAGATGCTTCCTGTGCCCGAAAACAGATCAAAAGCAGAAGTTTCTTCCCACTCAATTTGATTGTTTAAAATATTAAACAAAGCAACCTTTGCAAAATCTGTTGTGGGGCGAACAGATAAATCTGATGGAGCACTAATATTTCTACCTTTTAAATTACCTCCAGTTATTCGCATATCAATGCACTAAATAAAGATTGAAACTGGTGTTTCTTTACATACAGTTCACAATTAATTTCTTCGGGATTTGATCCCAAAGAAAATTTTGGTAAGTATTTTTTTAATAACTCAACAGCTTCTTCTTCAAAATTTATTTCACCAAAAAAAATCAATTCATTGTTCAAATCAATTCCTAATGATTCGTATACCAACAAAGTGCTATACACAAAGTCTTCTGGGGCATTTAGTTCAAACACATTGGCAAACTGTAAAATTTGATTTCGAGTAACACAAATAAAGACAGAATCATAATCACCAAAAACCCAAATAGAAGGATGGCTAATGTGTTTAGTTTTTCTAATTTGATAATCAATGAAATTAGTTATGTAATGAGAAGATTTTAGATTTAAAAAATTTCTTGTAAAAAATATCTTCCATTCCGGTTGTGCCTGATAAATAATATTTGCATTAATGCTTGCAATTGTGTTGGTTTCGGTTACACTTATACTTTTATCGCCTGCGTTAAATTTTAACCATTCTATGTTACTGGTTTCATTCACAAATTCTGCAGGCACAAGAGTAAACAATCCTGAATGAAAAAGTAATTTCACTTCTTTAAAACTAGAATACAAAACATCATTTTTTTTTAAAAGCAAAGTAACCAAATCAATTGCTTTTGAATTATCTAAATTAATGTCCCATTTTATTTCCTGCACATACAAAATATTTTTTTGTTGATCAGAAATTAAAAGTTTTAAATAACCAGTGTTTACTTCTACAATCAATGAAAAGTTTTTTGATTCTTTTATCAAAAAATTTGGATGATTATAAGTTTTATTTTCTTTAATTTGTTCTAAGTACTGCATGGGCCTCAAAAATAACATTACATTTTGTTATATTAAATAAAAAATATTTTGAACAGCATTTTTTTAGAAAATATCAAAATTGCTTTAAACAGTGTAAGAAGCAATTTACTTAGAACAACACTTACCATGCTTATTATTGCCATAGGCATCATGGCCCTTGTTGGAATCCTTACTGCCATTGAAGCTATAAAAGAAAGTATCAATAGCAATTTTACGAGTATGGGTGCAAATACATTTACAATACGCAACAGAGAATTGGGGGTTCACTTTGGAAAAAGAGGAAAAAAGCCAAAGCGTTACCCTATTATTACTTACCAAGAAGCCATGGAATTTAAAGAAAAATTTAATTTCCCAAGTTTAGTTTCCATTTCAAATATCGCCGATCAAACCGCTATCTTAAAGTTTGGCAAGGAAAAAACAAATCCAAATACACCCATCTTTGGTGGAGATGAAAACTATTTGGCTTGCAGTGGATACGAAATTAGTATGGGCAGAAATATTAGTGCTGCCGAGGCAATATCTGGCACAAACGCTGTGCTTTTAGGCAGCGAAACAGCCTATACTTTATTTAAAAAACAAAATCCAATAGGTAAAATTGTAAGTATTGGTTCAAAAAAATTTAAAGTAATAGGCAAGTTAAAAGCAAAAGGAAACAGCATGAGTATGGGAGGCGACAAAATTTGTGTAATCCCATTGAATAACTCAAGATTAAATTTTTCTGACCCTTCACAATCTTACGTTGTAAATGTTTTATGCAACAGAACAGGTATGCTTGAAACCGCAATTGGAGAAGCTACTGGAGTATTTCGCAGAATTAGAAAAGTAGCATTAAGCAATGACGATAATTTTGAAATTTTAAAAAGCGACTCTTTAGCGGGATTACTTCTAGAGAACATTAAATACGTTACACTTGCTGCTACTATCATTGGCTTTATTACACTATTGGGTGCTGCAATTGGTTTAATGAACATTATGCTGGTATCCGTTACAGAAAGAACTAGAGAAATTGGAATAAGAAAATCATTGGGAGCAACATCTTCAAATATCAGAAATCAATTTTTATCAGAAGCAATTGTAATTTGCCAATTGGGCGGAGTTTTAGGGATATTTTTAGGAATTCTTATCGGTAATATAACTTCAAATGTGCTTGGCATTGGTTTTATTGTTCCTTGGGTATGGATTTTTACAGGTGTAGCCTTATGTATGGCTGTAGGCTTGTTGGCAGGATATTTTCCGGCTGCAAAAGCGGCTGCTCTAGACCCAATAGAGGCACTTCGCTATGAATAAAAAAAAATAATAGATTTGCACAAACTATAAAAAAAATAACTATGAGCATGATTAAAGAATTTAAGGAGTTTGCAATGAGAGGAAGTCTTGTTGATACCGCCGTAGCATTTGTAATGGGTGCAGCTTTTGGTAAAATTGTTAGTGCATTTATTGATGGAATTATTATGCCATTAGTAGGAATGCTAACAGGTGGTGTTGATTTTAATGATCAAAAACTTATCCTTCAAAAAGGTGTGGCAGCTGTAAAAGATGGTGAAGCCATTATTACTCCTGAAGTTGCAGAGGTTTCAATAAAATACGGAACTTTTATTACAAATGTGATTGACTTTGTGGTTGTTGCTTTTGTAGTATTTATGGTAATAAAAGGAATGAATGCCGCTAAAAAGAAAGAAGAAGCCGCAGCTCCAGAGCCAGAGCCACCAGCGCCAAGCAAAGAAGAAGTATTGTTGGGAGAAATTAGAGATTTACTCAAAAAATAATTTTTTTAATCTAATTCAAAAGCCTTGTCAAAATAGACAAGGCTTTTTTTTAATTCCAACTTATAACAATTAGTTATTTAATGCTTAAACAAAATATTATTTTTAGCTTGAAACAACTTTGTTTAAATTTTCATTCAATGAATTTAATGAAACGTAGCCTCTAGAAATTGGCCATGCTTCATTTTTGTTGTTCACATAAAAAACAGTAGGAAAACCATTTACTTTAAGGCTATCGGAGACATGAAAATCTTTTTCTGCAAGTTTTAAAAAAGAAACATCGCTTTGCTTTTTTGTAAATTCGTTTTTATCAAAACCATATTGGGTTGCAATTAATGAATACTCCTCGGTATTGTTTGGATCTATGCCATCAAAATAGATTGCCTTTTGCACAGCCTCAGCATACGGAATTGCAAACTCAGGCCTCTCTTTTTTTACAATTGCTAATGCAATGGAAGGTGGAACGGAGTTAAAAATTATTGTTCCTTTTTCTAGTGTTTCTTCAATAAATTTTTTTCCAAATTTTATTCCACTTTCATTTTCTACATCCTTAAAAGCATTTTTTATGTAAGGAGCAATATTACCGATTGGCTCTACCCTATCGCCAGTAACCATACCTCCACTTACTATTTCAAAATTATATAGATTTTGGTTTGTGGAATAAAATTCAGCCATAACTTTCGAGAATCCATAACACCATCCACAAAGTGGATCGAACACATAAATAATTCTTCCTTTTTTATTTTCCATTTTTGCTTTTGATTGACCTGAATTTATTGAGAATATTGATACTGCTACTAAAACAATCGAACCCAATATAAATCCAAGTTTCTTTATCTTTCTTTTATCAGGCATTAATTTTATTTTTGAACAAAACTAGAGCAATTTAGAATTTCTGAAAACAAATTATCTTTTTTATTCCAAAAAATAAACAAAGTGTGTTTTTTACAATTTGAAATATCTACATTTGGTTTTGAATTTTAGTAAATGTTTATTTATTATTTATACTACTATGAAGAAAATTTTACTTCTACTTATATTTTTAAACTCAATTAAATTTGTGAGTTATGCAACAACTACAAGTGGAACTACCAACAGAAATATTAATGTTAGCGATGGCTTAATAATAGCAGGTTCAGCAAATGGAAGCAATAATTCTTCGTGGGAGCTGGACGAAGTTTTTCCCGGATTTCAGGGTATTGTTAATTGGTACCTTACATGGGACGATAACAATCTATACATTGGAAGACTTGGTGGAAATAATTTAGAAGGTTCAATCATTTACCTTAGAGCAGATAAAACTGGACTTACATTTACTAATACTCCCCAAACTTACGATGGTTTTACTCCTAATTTTTCTGCAGCAGGTGGAATTAATTTTGTAGCTTACTTAAAACAGAATTACGACGAATTTAGAACTTTTTCTAATGGGGCTTGGTCTTCTCCTAATACAACCTTAAACCCTTCATTTAATACACCTGCGGGCGATGCAAATAGCATGGAAGTTGCTATTTCTTGGAACAATATAACTGGAGGTAATGGCAAGCCTGATAATTTAAGAGCTGTATTTTACCAAGTTACTCCTTCATCTTTTATTTATGGCGAATCTCCTTGGGGAACCGGCGTTGGGACTAACGGACCAAACATTGGCGTAAACGATGGAACTGCAACTTCTGCTGCACAACCCGGAGGCAATGTGGCAGCAAATGCACAAATTACAAGGTGGTGGGGCTGCTATCCTGTGATAAGTGGTGTGGGTGCTAATGGTTTTATAGCTGTACCGCCAAATGCCGGAACCGATATCTCTATTTGCTCAAGTGATAACTCTGTATCATTAAACGGAAATGAACCTTCTGCTGATGCCATTGGCACATGGACTTTGGCTCAAGCCCCAGCAGGAGCAAATCCTACAATTGCAAATCCAAATTTAAGAAACACAACAGTAAATAGTTTCACCGAAAATGGAATCTACAAATTTGTTTGGAACATAAATTATGGGAGATGCCCTGCTGTTCCTGATACTGTAATTGTAACAAGATTTCAAGCTCCAATAAATGCAATTGCTGGAGTAGATCAAATTCTTAATTGTGGAGTAAATGTTACACAGGTTATTGGCAACGATCCCGGTCCACAAGTCAATTTTGGTGGAGGAAGTGGTGCATGGTCTTTAGCGCAGGGAGCCGGAACACTTTCTAACCCCAATAGTTTTACTTCTCAGATAACTAATTTAGGAATTGGTTCAAATAAATTTGTTTGGACAATCACCAACGGCTCATGTCCGCCAAGAACAGATACTACAGAAATTTTTAGATTTATACAGCCTTTAGCTCAGGCAGGTGATTCACAGATTGTTTGTGCAGTTTCTACCCAGTTAAATGCAAATAATCCATTGCAAATTCAGGCAACTGCTCAAGGCAACTGGACTCAGGTTTCTGGACCATCCACAGCAATTTTTACCAATCCAACGTTATCCAATACTACCATAACAAATCTGGTATCTGGAGTTTATACCTTTAGATGGAAAATTTCAAATGGAAATTGTAACACAGACTCTTCTGATGTAAAAATTTATATCTCTCAACCACCCTTGGCTCAAACTCCGCCTGACTTTTCTGTTTGTAATGCTGATTCTATTGTGTTAACCGGAAACAACCCTCTTGCTTTTTCTGCACAAGCATTTGGTACATGGACTTTGGTAAGTGGAAACAGTGGCGCTAATATTTTAAATCCAATAGATTCTGTTACAACAGTAAATTCTCTGCTGCCAGGTGTTTACTTTTTTCAATGGAAAGTAAGCAATGGAATTTGTGACGCAGATTCACAAACAGTTCGAGTAGAAAATTTTGCAAATCCAATTGCACTGGTGCCTAACAGCGTAAATGTTTGCGGTAATACTTACGTTTTAGAGGGTAACGATCCACTGCAAATTCAATCTACTGCAATAGGACTTTGGACTATAATATCTGGTCCAAATAATCCTCAATTTGCTAATTCAAATTTATACAATTCTCAATTGTCAAATTTAATTCCCGGCAACTATATTTTGCAATGGAAAGTAAGCAACGGAAATTGTGGTTCAGATTCTGTTCTATTAAATTTAACAGTTAACTCTGGCATTCAGGCACAGGCAGGTATTAATCAATCTTTGTGTGGATTAACTACCACTTCCCTATTTTCAAATGATGTTTCCTCTACATTATCAGTGGCCATTTGGTCGCAACTTTCTGGGCCAAATGCCGCTACTTTTTCTTCACTCACATCAAACAGTCCTACTCTTACAGGTTTAATTGCAGGAACATATAATTTTCTATGGAAGATAGAAACACCCGGCTGTCCTTCTGATTCAGATGTTGTGGTAGTTCAAATATTTGCGAATCCTTCAAATTTTCCAAGTTCAGCATCTAAAACAATTTGCGGAAATCAAACAACAATTTCATTGATTAATCCTTCTACCATTCAATCTAGTGCAACAGGGTTGTGGAATCAAATTTCAGGACCAAACAATGCAACATTTAGCAGTACTACAAATTTCAGTACAAACATTTCAAACTTAATCGCAGGAAATTATATTTTTAATTATACCATTAGTAATGGAAATTGTAATCCTTCTTCTAAAACTTTTTCTCTAAGCGTTTCAAGCGGAATTTCACTAAAAATAAAAAGTACAGTACTACCGGAGGTAAATCAAAGCAATGGAAGCATAGAATTACAGATTCCTTTAAACGCAGCTCAACCTGTTGAATATTCCTACAACTACATTTCTTCTGCATCACAATTAATTGATAGTTTATCTGCAGGGAGTTATTACATACAAGTAAAAGACAATGCCGGGTGTGAATCTGATACTCTTATCACATTAAAAAATTCCTTTTTTATTCCTACCGGAATTTCACCTAACGGAGATAACATGAACGAACAATGGATAATTCCAGGAATAGAAGAATTTCCAAATTGTGTTGTTCAAGTTTTTAACCAGTGGGGAAGTATTGTTTACGAGGCAAAAGCGGGCTACATTGTACCTTGGGATGGACTATTTGAAGGAAAAAAATTACCCGAAGCAAATTATTTTTACCTTATAGATTTAGGAGACGGCTCACAAAAATTAAATGGAAAAATTACTTTAGCTAGATAATAATATGAAAGCAAAATACATCCCTATAATTATCATTTTAGTTGCATCATTAAACTCTTTGCATGCTCAGCAAAGAATGCAATACAGCCAATTTATGCAAAATGGTTTTTTATTAAATCCGGCAATTGCCGGCATGGAAAAATATTCCGATTTAAAAGGTGGATATACCAAGCAGTGGGCTGGATTTGTAGGATCGCCTCAAGGACAATTTGTAACATTTTCTGCTAGAATTGGCTCAGACAGCATACAAGCAAATACTTCTCAAACATCCATTCCATTAAGAGGCAGAAAAAACAATGTTATACAATCTACAGACAATCCAGAAACTATTGATTCTATACAAAAATTTCATCAAGGAATTGGCCTTACAATTTTCTCTGAAGGAGATGACGTTATAATGCAAAATGAGCTTTCAGTTTCTTATGCGATGCATTTTCCTTTAAAAAACAAGCAATTTATTTCGGCAGGTATTTCTGGTGGATTAAGGCAAAACAGATTTGATCCTACAAGTATTAAACTGATTAATCAAAATGATTTGATTTTTGGAAATCAAATTAGAAATATAATATTGCCTAATTTTAATCTTGGAGTGTTGTGGTACAGCGATAATTTTTTTGTTGGATTATCTGCAAATCAAGCCATGAATAGTTCTTACTCTTATGATAGATTAGAACCAAATCCTGCATCTACGCTAAAGCCTCATTTTTACTTTAATGCTGGATATAAATTTAAGGCAACAGAATTAATTAGCATTACTCCTTCTATTATTGTAAGAAAGGTTTTTCCTTCTCCAATTTCAATAGATTTAAACGCGATGGCCGATTATAAAGATTTGATTAGAGTAGGTTTTTCTTATAGAAATAAAGAATCTATAGTTGCAATTGTAGGTTTTTGCGTAAGTCATAGAATAAGTATAAACTACTCTTTCGATTATGTTACTTCGGATATAAAAGCATACGGAACTGGTACTCACGGAATAATTTTAGGCGCTAGATTGGGTAATAAGAGCAATACATTTATCCCAAAATATTTTTGGTAATCACCTTAATCATACATTATGAATAGAATAGTTTTAGCACTTTTTTTATTGAATTTTTATACTCATTTTTTACATGCACAAAACAGCAGAAAGGCCAATAAATTAAACAACAACGTTAATTCAGAATCGGATGAATTGTATCCACTAATTAGTAATGATGGAAAAAAATTATTTTTTGTAAGGAGCAATAGTAAAGATAATGTTGGTGGAGAAAAAAGTGGACAAGATATATGGATCAGCGAAAAACAAAGTGATGGAAGCTGGGGAAAAGCATACAATCCGGGTAAGCCTTTAAATACAAAAGGACATAATGCCATTGGAGGAATAAATAGCAGCAACCAAAAAGTTTTTGCGTCTAACCAATACAATAAAATGGCTGGTGGAATAACTACTTTTTCTTGCATTGACAACAAATTCTCGGAAGAAATATTAATATGGGATGGAAATGAATTAAATAGCGATGGCTTTTTCTCTTTTTATGTAAATCCTAAAGAAACAATTATGTTGTTGTCTTATTCAACATCTAAAGGAGGTGCAGAAGATTTGTATGTTAGTTTAAAGAAAGATGGGGCTTGGGGCACAACTAAAAATTTAGGAAAAACAATAAATACTTCTGGCTATGAAATTAGTCCGTATTTAAGTGTAGACGAAAAAACATTATTCTTCTCGAGCAACGGAATACAAGGGTTTGGCGATGCAGACATCTATTTTTCCAAGCGAATAGACGATACTTGGGAGAATTGGACAACAGCCAAAAACTTGGGCAAAGAAGTAAATACTAGTGGTTTTGATGCATACTTTACCATAAATCCTGATTTAAAATCTGCCTTGTTTTGCAGTGGAGAAAACACAGAATCTTCCAGCGATATTTACACAATTTTACTTTCAAACATCAGTGCATTATCCATAGATACTGTGCGATTGGAGACAGAAGTAAACAAAAAAATTTACGGAACAATTTCAGAGTTGTTAAACAAAAAGGAGTTTAAATTTTTTGGCGGTGCAAAATCAAAAAGATTAAATTCCATTTTAGAAGTTACAGAGCAAGCAGATTTTTTAGATTATGTTCCACCTGTTTCTTATATAGGTATGGACACTCTATCAGTGAAAGTTTGCAAAACCAAAGAACAAAAAGAGTGCGATTCATTGGTAGTAATTGTAAAAATAAAAGAAGCACTATTTAAATTGAACATTGAAGTGTTTGATAAAAAATCTGCTAAATTATTAGATGTTCAACCAGATGTAATAAATTTAAATAACAACTCAACATTTAAAATTGAAAAAAAATCTAGTGGAGTTTTTCAAACTGATGTTCCTGTTGGGAATAAAATTGAGTTAAGCGTAACACAAAAAGGATATTTCCCTTTTTCCGAAAAAATTGATTTGAGTGAGAATATTGACAATAAATTTATCAATAAAAAAATTGAACTCACCGCTTTAGAAACAGGAAACTCAATTACTCTTAGAAACATATTATTTGAAACTGCCAGAGCCGAGTTAAAATCTGATTCTTTTGAATCCTTAAATAAACTAGTGGATATGATGAGTAACAACAAGGAGATTAAAATTTTAATTTCTGGACATACAGACAATGTTGGAAATGCAGCATATAATTTAGACTTATCTGGCAAAAGAGTAAAATCAGTTGCAGCTTATCTTCAAAGTAAAGGCATAGATTCCTCTAGGTTAAAAAGTCAAGGATTTGGTTCTACTAAGCCAATTGCTGACAACAAAACGGAAGAAGGAAAACAGATGAATAGAAGAGTTGAGGTTACTATTTTGTAATATTTTGTTTAGAAATAATTTAAAATATCATTCCTCCAAATAAGAACCACCACCCCAATTATTGCTATTAATGAGCCTAAAAAACTGGCCATGTTTATTTTTTCTTTGTAATATAAAATTGCAATCAGTAGAACAAAAACAGGAACCAACGAAAAAATAGTTTGAGCAACACTGGCGCTTATCATAGAAAGAGCCACCATGCTTGTACTCATTCCTATAACAGGACCACACATTGTACCCGCTAATAAAAAGTATATTCCTTTGTTTGTATTTTCTATCACAGGCATTGTAATTTCTTTTAATCGTCCTTGTGCTGTTGCCAAAATATACGCTGCAACTGTTGCTGCAACCATCCTTATCCACGCTGCATGCAAGGGATTTAATTTATCTACTTCCGCTCCCTCTAAACCCATTTTTGATAACACTATGCCTACACCCTGACATACAGCTGATAGAAATGCAAACAACAAACCTTTTTTCCATTCTGGAGATTTATTGGTTGTAGGATTTTTACTTTTTCTAAAAAATAAAACCAACAGCACTCCGCAAATCGTTAGTAACATTCCAATAAATCCTACACTATTTAATGAGTCGTTGCCAATAGAAAGTCCTAGTATTAATGCTACTCCCGGAGATATTGTAGAAAAAATACTTGAAAGCCTTGGCCCTAAAATTGCAAAAGATGAAAAACCAAAATAATCTCCAATAGCCAAACCAATAACTCCTGAAACTCCTAGCCAAAGCCAAGCAGAAGTAGATGGAATTGTAAATTGTTCAAAAATACTTAGACCATAAAAAACGAACAATCCCAATGACAATAAAATCATAGCAAGTGCCAACCTAAAATTATTTACAGGCAATGCCCCCATTCTTTGAGTAGCTTGGGTAAATGGAAAAATACCAATTGCCCAAACCAATGATGTAATAACTGCTGCTAGTTCTCCCATTTAATTAAACATGGCACTTCCAACCCTTATCATATTACTTCCACATTCTATGGCAAGCTTATAATCATTACTCATGCCCATAGAAATAATTTTAAAGTTTGAATTTTCAATTTCCTTCTCTGCTTTATTGAATATTGATTTCAAATACAAAAATTCCTTTTTAACTTGTTCTACATTGTCTGTATTTGTTGCCATTCCCATAAGCCCTACGATGTCTATATTGGGGTAATTTTTGTACTTTTTATTTACTAAAAATTCAGTTAACTCTTGTTCGTCCCATCCAAATTTAGTTTCCTCTTTTGCAATAAAAACTTGAAGTAAAACAGCTATTTTTTTATTTATCTTTTGAGCCTGCTTATTTATTTCTGCCAATAACTTTTCTGAATCTACCGAATGAATAAGTGCTACAAATGGAACTATAAATTTTACTTTATTGGTTTGCAAGTGTCCAATTAAATGCCACTGAATATCATTTGGTAAGTTTTCATGTTTTAAAAGCAATTCCTGCACTCTATTTTCACCAAAAACTTTTTGTCCGCAATTGTAAAGTTCTTGCAACTCTTCTAAACTTCTTGTTTTTGTAACCGCAACCAATTGAACCTCTTTTGAGATGGAATTGATTATACTATCTAAGTTGCTTTTAATTGACATTTTCGCTGGCAAATCTAATTCTAAAATATTTATCCTTACAACATTTTTTTAACAATAAAAGTTCAAAAAACTATACCTTTACAAAGCATGAATAAAGCTCCATTACCCGAAAGAGTTCGTCCACAATCGTTTGACAACTATATTGGCCAAAAACATTTGGTGGGGCAAGATGCTTTGTTACGAAAATTAGTAGAAAGCAAATCGCTTCCTTCCATCATATTTTGGGGACCTCCGGGCACCGGCAAAACAACATTATCCTTGCTAATTTCCAAAGCTTATGGCAGAGAATTTTTCTCCTTGAGCGCAGTAAATAGTGGCGTAAAAGATATTAGAGAAATTATAGACAGAGTTTCTGAAAGATCTTTATTTAAAACTGCCGCTCCAATTTTGTTTATTGATGAAATTCACAGATTTAGCAAATCGCAACAAGATTCGCTACTAGGAGCAGTAGAAAAAGGAGTTATAATTTTAATTGGCGCTACCACAGAAAATCCCTCTTTTGAAGTTATTGGACCATTACTTTCTAGGTGCCAAGTATTTATCTTAAATTCACTAAGCACCGAAGAAATAGTTGAATTGGTGAATAATGCCATTGCTTGTGATGAATATTTAAACCAAAAAAATATTGTTGTTCAAGAATGGGAAGCATTAATAAAATTTGGTGGTGGAGATTCTCGCAGGACACTAAATTATCTAGAAATGGTAGTTTCTGCTGTTGATGGCAACGAAGTAATTATTACAAACGAACTGGTACAAAAAGTCTTAGACAAAAACATTCCCATTTACGATAAAAAAGGCGAACATCACTACAACATTATTTCGGCTTTTATAAAATCGTTGCGAGGCAGCGACCCAAATGCTGCGGTTTTTTGGATGGCCAGAATGATAGATGCCGGCGAAGATGCATTGTTTATTGCCCGCCGAATGTTGATTTTGGCAAGCGAAGACATTGGCAATGCCAACCCAACTGCTATGGTTATGGCAACAAATTGTTTTTTGGCGCTAGAAAAAGTGGGCATGCCCGAAGGCAGAATAATTTTATCGCAAACTGCCATTTACTTAGCAAGTTCACCAAAAAGCAATGCTTCTTATATGGCTATAGAAATGGCCTTAGAGCAAGCTAAAAAAGAACAAGCAGCTCCAGTGCCTTTGCATTTGCGGAATGCGGTTACGGGTTTAATGAAGAATTTAAATTATGGAAAAGAATATAAATATTCTCACCAATTTGAGCTTGGCGATGAAAATGGAAATCAAGAATTTTTGCCCGACAATTTAGTTGGAACAAAATTTTACGAACCCGGAAACAATTCTAAAGAAATAGAACTTAGAAAATATTTAAAGTTAATTTGGAAAGAAAAATATGAATACTAAAACAACAAATTATTTTTTGTTTTTTGTTTCCATTGCCCTAATTATACAAGGTTGCAAGAAAGACCAAGACAAATCAAATTGGCTTACCAATTGGGTTTTTCCCATTGCTCAAACTACTATTGGAATAAATAGTTTAGTTCCCGATTCATTAAGAACTGTAAATAACGATGGAAGTGTTAACTTATCTTATGTTACTAATCTTAATACAATAAATACAAACGATTTAATTGTAATACCAGATACCACAATTTTAAATAGAATTTCTATTCCTTTTGGAAGTTTTTTGGTGAACCCTGGTGCAGATGTATTTCAAAAGACTGAAGTAATAAATTTTAATTCATCGTCAAGGTTAACACGTGCCATTTTAAAATCTGGAAAATTAATTTACACCATTAAAAATTATACAAACGGCATTTTAGATATAAATTATTTAGTGCCAGATGCAAAACTAAATGAGGTGGGAATAAATCTCAATAAAACAATACCAAAAAAGGAAGCTAATGTGCCGGGAATTAGCTCAGGTGAGATAGATTTAAGCGGATACTCTCTTAAATTAACAGGATTATCAAACTTACTAACCAATCAAATTACAAGTTACATTACTGCAAAATTATCTAGCAACAGTCCTGCTACCACAATTACAATGGAAGATTCTTTGGTGCTAAGTTTTACCTTCTCTAAGCTTGTTCCAACCTATGCCCGAGGTAATTTTGCACCACAAATTTTTAACGCAGAAGGAGAAACAGATGTAAATATTTTTGAGCCACTACAAGGCGGGAATTTTGATTTTGACAAGCTCAGTTTGTCCTTGGTGTTAGAAAATGGCATTGGTGCCGACGTAAAAGCAAAGTTGGATAATTTTAAGGTAAGCAATTCACAAACCAATCAAAGTTTAAATTTAAATCACTCACTTGTTGGAGCCAATTTAAATTTAGCAAGGGCAACAGAAAATCCTTACACTCCTACTCGTAAATATTTTATTTTAGATGAAACAAATTCTAACGCTTTAGATTTTCTTGATGTAAAACCAAATAAAATTTCATATACCATACAAGGTGAACTAAATCCTTTGGGTAATATTTCAAACTTAAACGATTTTGTTTACAGCGATAAACTTATAAAGGCATTGATTGATTTAAAAATCCCTCTAAATTTTTCTGCAGAAAAAATCACACTTTCAGATACAACTTCTTTTAGCTGGCCCATTGATGAAAAAAGAGAACCGTACATCAATAAAATAAAAATAAAAATGTTGGCTAAAAACCAAATTCCTTTAGGGTGTAGAATCTCACTTTTATTTTTGGATGAAAATAAAAAGTTGATAAAAGAAAAACTTTCAAATGGCGATATCCTTGCTGCTGAGCAGGTGCAAGGTAGTTCGCAAACAATTTCTGCAACATCTACTATAATTACAACCATCAGCAAAGAAGAATATCCTGAATTAAAAAAGACAAAATTTATTGCCTGGAAAACAGAATTTAATACCTACAATCTCCCTCAAAAAAATACTTGGTATTCTAACTACACGTTAAAAATTAATACTTCGGGCACTTTTGAATATAGAATGCATTTATAATTTATGAAATTAAAATTTGTTTTATTTTCTCTTCTTGTTTGTAGTTATAGTATTGCTCAAGAATTTCTATATTTTAATAAATCATCACAAGAAAAAATAGCAAAAGACTATGTGTCAGTAATTGGTTCTTCTGAAACATTTTCTAGTGGTTTAAATTTTAATTTACTAAGCAGAATTAATAGTGGTGGAGAAATTAATGAAACAGAAAAAATTAGAGACATTTCAAAACTTAGTGAACTAAATAGATTTGAATCTATAAGTAGATACGGAGTTTTTTTGCAATACACTCCCATAAAAAAACTAAAAGAAAAGAATTTTGCACTAACGTTTAATGCATCGCAAAGAAATATGTTGGGAGGAAGTTTCACAAAAAATTTAGCTGAATTAATTGCTTATGGAAACGAACCTTATCTTGGGGAAACTCTGGATTTTACCAATTCAAAAATATTCCAATTGAATGTTCAACAAATAGGTTTAGGCATAAAAAAAGAAATGAAATTTGGCGAGATGGAGTTACTGCTTTCCGCAAGCGTTAATTATTTGAATGCAAAAAATGGAAGCAACATAGAAATTTTATCTTCAAACTTAACAACAGACAGTTCTGGATTTGAAGTAACAGGAAAGTTAAACGGAAATTATTCTAAGTTTCCTGCAGAAAGTAAGCCTGGTTTGTTCTTTGTAAATAAAGGAAACGGAATTTCTGGTGATTTAAATTTTGTGCTTTCCAAAGAAAATAAATGGAATTTTTCTGGTGGTATACATGATTTAGGAAATGTAAAAATTTATCAAGCGGCAAAAGTAAATGTAGATACCACATTTAGTTTTAAGGGGATTTACATTGATACTTACAGATTGCTCTACGACACTTCTTACATAGCAAATGGAGACAGTTTAACCAAGCTTTTAAAATTTGATGAAAGTGCTTCGCAAAAAATTGCCTTACCTTATTTTGTTTACCTTAATTTTTCTAAAACTATTATAAAAGAAAAATTCACGCTTCATTCTGGACTAAGTTATAGAAACAATTTTTTGAATTTCCCTAGCTTACAATTGGGATTGTCTTACAACAAAACAGTAATTATACCAAGAATTGATGCACTAGTTTTTGCGGGCAAAAATCTTACATATAGAATTGGAGCGTATTATAAATTTAAGGATACTCTTAGCATAGAGCTGCAAACAATTGCTCCTCATTTTATTTTTTATAGAAACTCCAATTCCTTTGGTGGTGCTTTAGTGCTGAGTTATTTTCTTAATTAATCGAGCCTC
>JBAXQC010000026.1:0-34065 GCA_037131955.1 Bacteroidota bacterium | reverse complement strand
ATGATGAATATGGAAAGAAAAACGGAGAAGAAATGAAAATTATCCGCTCCGCCTCGGCTGACCAATATTTTGGACCAAAATCAAAAATATTGCGGATAATTCTCTAATCAAAAGCTTTGCAGAATTTCTGCAATGACAGTTTAAAATTAAAATACTGGAATAAATGTCATTTGTGTTCCAGCGCTTTGGAAAAGCAAAGCAGGAAATAGGCTTCTCCTCAGCAGCCGAAAAACAAGTTGGCCGGGCGAATTAATCAGTTGTCCTCCAACTGGTTTTTGTTTCCCACTTTAAATGAAAATAATTTGTGGGCCAAAAAACTAAACACTCCAATAGATAAAGCAGATATTGCCCTTGATGGGGTAGGAAATATGCCTACTACTTTAATTAGAAAATTCATAAAAAAGTAGTTAGCTACCAAAACTACTGCTGCCACTAATACAAATCTGCCAAATTGTGTTCTGCCTCTTAATTCACTCTCTGCAAAAACAAAATACTTGGTAATTGTAAAGTTGGTTACCAAACCACAACTATACGACACAATTAATGAAATGCTTGGCGCTCCAATAACATAGCCCGCTGCTAATGCAAAATCTTGCTTCTTTAATACAAAGTGAAGCATAACAAAATAAATAAAAACATCTACAACAGTTGCAAAGCCTGCTGCAAAAAAATACCTCAATACTTTGTTGTGGTAAAACTCTACAATAGTTGCTTTTGGTGGCTGATTGAGAATCCGTTTAATCATTAAAAATATTTTCTGCTAATTAAATAATTTTGAACATAGTCATTAATTCCCTCTTCTAATGAAGTAAAATTAGGAGTGTAACCTGTTTCTTTTAGCTTTTCCATAGTTGCACAAGTATAGTATTGGTAGTTGTTTCTAATGTCTAAGGGTGTATCAATAAACTCTATTTGAGGCGGCAAATTTAAGGTTTTAAAAACAGAATTTGCAAGGTCTAAAAAAGTACGAGCAGTTCCTGAACCTAAATTATAAATACCAGAACTTTTTCTTTGCTCCATTAAAAAGTACATAACACTGCACAGGTCTTTTACAAAAACAAAATCTCTTTTTTGGTGTCCGTTTTCTATACCTTGTTTGTGAGATTTAAATAGCTTTATTTTTTTATTGCTAGATATTTGGTTAAACGAATGAAAAATTACCGATGCCATTCTTCCTTTGTGGTATTCGTTTGGGCCGTATACATTAAAGAATTTTAGTCCTGCCCAAAATGGTGGTTGGTTGGTTTGTTGCAAAGCCCACTCGTCAAACATCTGCTTTGAATCTCCATAAGGATTTAATGGTTTTAGTTGTGGAATATTTTTTTCTATGTCGTCGTAACCCAATTCTCCATTTCCGTAGGTAGCAGCAGATGATGCATAAATTAAAGGGATGTTTTTATTGGCACAAATTTCCCAAATACTTTTTGTATAGTTTAAGTTTAACTCTTCAAAGATTTTCCAATCCATTAAAGTGGTATCTGTTCTTGCGCCTAAATGAAAAACAAAATCAATTTTTTCTGAGTTTAGCTTTAGCCAAGGGATAAACTGCTTTCTGTCTATTTTTATTTCAAATTTTTTAGTGCTCCAGTTATTAAGTTTTTCCTCTCTGCTAAAATCATCCACAATGGCAATGTTAGTTATGCCTTTTGTATTCAAAAATCCCAAAAAGTAACTTCCAATAAATCCTGCTACTCCTGTTAGTACTATCATAATTTAATTTCTCTTACATCTATTTTTCCGTTTACCCACGTATCGTCAAAACTCGCCGGATATTTTTTATAAAAATTAAAGGCTGGTTCATTCCAATCTAATACTTGCCAATTTAAAAATGCAAAATTTTTATCTTTGGCATGTTCTAAAACTTTGTCAAACAATTTTTTTCCAACTTTATTGCCTCTGAACTGTTCTTTTACCACAATATCTTCTAAATACAAACAAGGTCCTTTCCAAGTAGAATAACGAATATAAAACAAAGCAATTCCAATAATTTTATGTTCTGTTTCGGCCACATAAAATTCAAATAAAGGATTTTCTCCAAAGCCATCTGTTTTCATTTGTTCGGCAGTATTTGTTACTTCTTCTGGTGCTTTTTCATACAGAGCAAGTTCTTTTATCAATTCAAAAGCAGCTTGGCAATCGTTTATATTTCCTTTTCTTATTGTAATGTTCATTCTTTGGATTGTAAAGTATTCAAATGTAAAAATTTGTTGTTCTAACAAGAAAAAATTTGATATTTGTAACATAAATATTCAAAAAAAACTATGTCATTACCAGGAGCAGTTGTAACATTAGGTCAGTTTATTATTTCTAGGCAATCTGATTATCCGTATGCAAAGGGCGAACTTAGCAGACTCTTAAGAGACATTGGAATTGCTGCCAAAATTGTGAACAGAGAAGTGAACAAGGCGGGCTTGGTAGATATTTTAGGAGCTGCCGGCGATACCAACATTCAAGGCGAGGAGCAAAAAAAATTAGATGTGTTTGCCAACGAACAATTTATTGCTGCACTAAAAGCCGGAGGAGAATGTTGTGCCATAGCATCCGAAGAAAACGACGACATAATTATTATTGACAACGAGATTTCTAGAAATGCAAAATATGTAGTTTGTATGGACCCATTAGATGGTTCTTCCAACATAGACGTGAATGTTTCTATAGGAACTATTTTTTCTATCTACCGAAGAGTTTCTTTGTCGGGCCCCGGAACCGTGGAAGATTTTTTGCAAAAAGGAACGGAGCAAGTTGCCGCTGGATACATTATTTATGGCTCAAGTACCATGCTAGTTTATACCACCGGTTTTGGCGTAAACGGTTTTACTTTAGATCCTTCTATTGGTGAATTTTGCCTTTCTCATCCCGATATGCAAGCACCTTTAGATGGGGACATTTATTCTATAAACCAAGGAAACTTTGTGCACTTTACACCTGCAGTAAAAGAATACATAAAGTATTGCCAAGAAGAAGATTTAGAAAACGGAAGACCTTATTCTTTGAGATACATTGGCTCTTTGGTGGCAGATTTCCACAGAAATTTAATTAAAGGTGGCATTTATATTTATCCTCCTACTTTAAAATCACCAAAAGGAAAATTAAGATTGTTGTACGAATGCAATCCTTTGGCCTTTATTGCAGAACAAGCAGGTTCCAAGGCAACAAATGGAGTTCAAAGAATTATGGAAATTCAACCTACAGATATTCACCAAAGAGTTTCTTTGTATATAGGTTCTACAAAAATGGTAGAAAAAGCTGAGCAGTTTATTGAAGCTACCAAATTAGATTTAAACAAAAGTATTTAGCATTTGCAGCAAGAAAAAAAAATTCTTTACCTCACTTTCGACGACGGACCAACCCCCGACGTAACAGAAAAAGTTTTAGAAATTTTAGAGAAGTACCATGCAAAAGCTACTTTTTTTTGTTTGGGAAAAAACATAGAACTGTTTCCACATATTTTTGAAAAAATAAAACAAAGCGGCCACACTGTTGCAAACCATAGCTTCTCTCATCCTAAAGGTTGGACAACCCAAACAAAAACTTACTTGCAAGACATTAAAAAAGCAGAAATATTTTTCGACAATAATTTGTTTAGACCACCGTATGGAAAAATAACGCCAAGGCAATACTGGTTGCTCAGAAAAAAATACAAAGTGGTTTTTTGGAATGTATTAAGCAGAGATTACAATCCCAAAAAAACCGTTGAATCGTGTTTTAACTATGTAAAAAAAAGTAAGGCCAGTGATATTATTGTTTTTCACGATAGCATAAAAGCAGCACCAAGAATGCTAGAAACTTTAGAAAAAACTTTAGTTTATTTTATACAAAAGGGATTTGAATTTCACAAAATTTTAAACTAGAAATTCATTACTTGCAGCCTGTAATTTTAGAGTGAAAAAATATATACTTCCCCTCTTTCTTTTGGTACTCTCAAGTGTTTTTTTGTCTGCTTGTTTTGGTAAGTTTTTTATGACCGACAAAGAGATTGAAACCTATTACACAACGCATACACCCAAACCACAATTTTTTTCTTACGACACTTTAGGGCAAAAAATATTTTATGCTTTTGCCAATGCAAAAGCCGATAGCCTTCCCTTGTTAATTCTTACACACGGCGCTCCAGGTGCTTGGTATGGTTATTTAGAATACCTAGAAGACTCTTTTTTGCTCAAGCATTTTAGAATTATTTCGGTAGATAGACCCGGATACGGAAAGTCGAGCAAAAAATCTCCTGTTGTTTCTATAGAGGAACAAGCAAAACTATTGTCTCCTTTGCTCTCACTTTCTAAAAACAAAAAGTGTTATATTTTGGGGAGGTCTTATGGTGCGCCAATTGCAGCAATAATGGCCTATAACAATCCAAAAAAAGTAGATGGAATATTTCTTGTGTCGCCAGCGGTTGACCCTAACTTAGAAAAGTTTTGGTGGTTCTCTAAACCCATTTATTATCCACCATTACGGTGGCTGTTTCCTAAAGCAATAAGAACTGCCAGCGACGAAAAATTTGCCCATCAAAAAGAGTTGAAAAAAATTGCTACGTATTGGAGCAAAATAGAGCAACCATCAATTATTGCTCAAGGAGGAAAGGATTTTATTATCTATCCTAAAAATGCCAATTACATAGATAGCTTAATGATTTGCTCTGACCATTGTTATTATTTTTTGCCTCAAAACGGACACCTCATCACAAAAGAAAACCCAGATTTTATAAGAGAGAAATTGTTTGAACTTATAAATTTATCAACTAAATAATATCAATTTAAAAAATGCAGTATAAGGACTATGAAGTTTTATCCTCTTTTTATTTGGAATTCCAGAATTCCAAAGTTAGCAGATAGGTCTTAACTTTTTGTCCACTCAAAGTTAGTAACTCCAGAAAGATTATTAAAAAAGATTGAGGACAATGCAAAAATCAAAAAACGTAGAGATAAAATAATGTACGAATAAAAAATCCCTTGAATTTTTCAAGGGATTTTTGTTTTGTTACTTAAATAAACTTACCCATTGTTTGGTATCAAAAACTTTAACTTTTGGATAGGCTCTTATAACTCCTTTTGGTACAGAATTTCTTGTTGTTTCTGTAAACAACTCCATTGTTACATCACCAGCTTGAGCATACTCTACAAAATTTACATTGGGCATGTTATTAATGTTTATTTCTTTGTCTGCACCTGCCGGAATATCAAAACGTTGTATCATGTCTTTTGCTGTAAGTCCATCAGCAGTAACCTTCACTTGTATATATTTAAAATCACCAAATTTTAAATTTCCTTCTGTAATAACCATTTTACATGATTCAAATTTAAATTCTTTAGCCCCTTTCTTTAAATCAATTTTATTTTGAGCGGCAAATTCATCCACATCCCATTTCCCTATCGATTTTTTTTCATAAGGTCCTGCTAGAGGTATTGAATCAATGTTAAAAATTAGTTGTTCACTGGTTACTTCAATAGAACCAAAATCTTCTTTTTTGCAAGAGCTAAAAATGCTACCAATTGCAATTGTAAATAAAAATAGAAGTGTAATTTTTTTCATGTTAGGTTTATTTTTAACAAATGTAAAAAATTTTTATTAATCATAAATACTTCAAGTAAAAAGCATTTGAAATAAACAAAAAAACCCGCCAATTTTATTTGACGGGTTTTGAGTTTAAAGTTGAAAAGAAATTAATCGTTATTTTTGGTCAAAATCAACAGCTCATTCAGCTCTACTTCCGAAACGTATTTTTTGTTTCCGTCCTTGTCGGTATAGCTTCTGTTGATTAACTTACCCTCAATAGCAACCTCAGTTCCTTTAACCAACTTCTTTTCAATTATAGCTGCATTGTTTCCCCAAGCTATTACGTTGTGCCAGGTGGTTTGTGTTTGCCATTCACCTTTTTGGTTTTTGTAATTTTCGTTGGTAGCAATACTAAATTTTGCCAACTTTTTTCCTGCCTCAAACTCTTTCACTTCTGGGTCTTTGCCAATGTGTCCTATTAATTGTACTTTGTTTCTTAAATTGTTCATGATGTTTTGTTTTAGTAATTATTAATTTTTTTTTGAATTTAATTTGTTGTGTTGTTTAATTTAAAATGGTCTTTGTTGTTTTAGTTCTACCACATTGTTTGAGGCCGTTTTTTCTACGTTTTTGTTTCTGTAGATCAACAATAACTGCTTGGCTTCAATTTCTGTTACAAAAGCTGTATGACCTTCTTTGTTGGTATAGCTGCGGTTTTGCAATTTTCCTTCAATGGCAATTTCTACCCCTTTTTTTGCTTTTTCTTCTACCATAAGTGCTGCTTTGCCCCATGCAACCACTTGGTGCCAGCTTGTTTGTTTAACCCAATCGCCGTTTTTGTCTTTGTAACTTTCTACTGTTGCTAAAGAGAACCTTGCTACCTTTTTGCCTGTTTCTGTGGTATAAATCATGGGCTCTTTGCCTATGTTACCAATTAACTGTACTTTGTTTCTAAGTGTGTTCATGTGTTTTCGTGTTTTTAGTTAATACTTATTTAATTGTTCTTTTTTTGCTCGCCGTAAAAAATTGTGTAGCTACTGTTTTTCGGTTTCGACGATGCAAAGGTGTGGGCTTGGCAAAAAATTAGTCGGAGGATAAATAATTGTATTTGGATATAAACGAAAATAAGCGTTTAAAAACGTTTTTATTATTGAAAAACAAGTAGTTAAAAAATTGATAGTTTTTATTTTTTTTCGAATATTATTTTCAATTAAATGGTTTGAAATGATTTGTAAGAAGGAAATTAACAGCAGAAATCTATTTTAATAATAATTTAAAGTCAAAAAATTAGAAAAATTTGCTACTTTCGCAACCCCAAACAAAAAAACAGTGGAAACCAAAGTAAAGATTTTCTCTTGCCGAGCCTCCTACTACTTAGCACATAAAATTGCCGAATGTTATGGAACTGAGTTAGGAAAAGTAACTGTTTCGCAGTTTAGCGACGGTGAATTTCAACCCTCTTTTGAAGAAACTGTTAGAGGAAGTGATGTTTTTATTATTCAATCTACTTTTCCGCCGGCGGATAATTTGTTAGAAATGTTGTTGATGATTGATGCCGCAAAACGAGCTTCCGCCAAAGAAATTATTGCAGTACTTCCTTATTTTGGTTATGCAAGGCAAGATAGAAAAGATAAACCAAGAGTTGCTATTGGAGCAAAATTAGTAGCTAATCTATTAATATCTGCAGGTGTAACAAGAATTATTACCATGGATCTGCATGCAGATCAAATACAAGGATTCTTTGATGTTCCAGTAGATCACCTTTACGGCTCTTCCATTTTCTTGCCTTATATACAAAACTTAGAATTGCCCAACCTTACCATTGCAGCGCCTGATATGGGTGGTTCAAAAAGGGCAAACTCTTACGCCAAATACTTAAAGTGCGACATTGTAATTTGCTACAAACAAAGAAAAGTGGCCAATAAAGTAGACAGCATGACTGTTATTGGCGATGTAGAAGGCAAAGACATAGTTTTGGTAGATGATATTGTTGATACAGCCGGAACACTTGCCAAAGCCTCAGACATGATGATGGACAAAGGAGCAAAAAGTATTAGAGCAGTTTGTTCTCACCCAATTTTAAGTGGAAATGCCTACGAAACAATTGAAAAGTCAAGTATTACTGAGCTAATAGTATCAGATACTATTCCACTAAAAAAAGGATACGAGGAAATTACTTCCAAAATAAATGTGCTCTCTGTGGCAGATTTATTTGCCGATGTTTTTGAGATGGTGCATAATCAACAGTCTATAAGCACAAAATTTATCATTTAAGATAACCGTCATAACTATAAAAATAAAAACGTGGAGGAGTTTTTTTAAGACGGAAAAAGACAAGTTCACACAAAAATAAAAAAATGAAAGTATTTAATTTGAGCGGTTCGTCAAGAGCGAACGTAGGGAAAAAAGATGCTGCACACCTAAGAGCACAAGATTTGGTGCCATGTGTAGTTTATGGTGGAGCAAGCCAAGTATTTTTTAGTGTAAAATACAACGACCTTCGTCATTTAATTTATACACCAGAAGTTTATACTGTAAACATTTCTGTTGATGGAAAGGAGTACAACACTATTATGCAAGAAATTCAATTTAATGGAGTTTCAGATAAAATTATGCACATAGATTTTATGGAATTAGACAACAACAAACCAATTGTTATTGATATTCCAGTTAAATTAAGTGGAACTGCTGCCGGTGTTCGTACAGGTGGTAAGTTAGTTTCAAATGTAAGAAAACTAAAGGTAAGGGCTTTCGTTAAAGACCTTCCAGACTTTATATCAGTAAATGTTGAACCCTTAGAAATTGGTGGAGTTGTAAAAGTTTCTCAAATGAAAATTGATGGCGTTACTTTCTTAGATGCTCCAAACGTAGTGATAGCCGCTGTTAGAATGACACGTGCTGCTGCTGCTGCTGCAACTGAAGCTGCCGCTCCTGCCAAGAAAAAATAAATAAACAAATATTAATCAAAACCCTTTGGAAAGAAATTTTTAAAGGGTTTTTTTTTGGATTTAATTTAGCTTGTAAATTCTCTATATGCTAACAATAGCAAAGGAAACAGCCAATATTGATTAACAAAACTTAACATGCTTTATACACACTAAAGAATTGACAATTCTATTTTTGCTCAACTTAAATTTATGGAAACAACTATTACCGACATCAAAGAACTAAACGAAAAGCTTCAACGTGAAAGTGCTTTTGTAGATTTATTAAATCTTGAGTTAGAAAAAACCATTATTGGTCAAAAGCAAATGGTAGAACGTTTGCTTATTGCCTTGCTATCTAACGGACATATTTTACTAGAAGGTGTTCCCGGATTGGCAAAAACACTTGCAATAAATTCATTGGCATCTGCCATAGATGCTAAATTTAGTAGAATACAATTCACGCCAGATTTATTGCCTGCCGATTTATTAGGAACAATGATTTACAGCCAGAAAAAGGAAGAATTCTCTGTAAAAAAAGGACCTATATTTTCTAATTTTGTATTGGCCGATGAGATAAATAGAGCGCCTGCAAAAGTGCAAAGTGCTTTGTTAGAAGCCATGCAAGAAAGACAAGTTACTATTGGAGAACAAACCTATAAATTGCCAGAACCATTTTTGGTATTGGCTACTCAAAATCCAATTGAGCAAGAAGGAACATATCCTTTGCCCGAAGCACAAGTGGATAGGTTTATGCTTAAAGTTGTTGTAAATTATCCCAACAAAGAAGAAGAGAAAAAAATCATACGTCAGAATTTAAGTATTGTAAAAAATACTATTTCTTCCATCATCAAACCCGAAGAAATTCTTAATGCAAGAAAATTAGTAAGAGAGGTTTACATGGACGAAAAAATTGAGCAATATATTGTTGATATTGTTTTTGCAACTCGTTTTCCATCGCAATATAAATTGCAAAAATTTTCTGGTTTAATTTCATTTGGAGGTTCACCAAGGGCAAGCATAAATTTAGCATTGGCAGCAAAAGCCTATGCATTTATCAAACGTCGTGGCTATGTTATTCCAGAAGATGTAAGAGCAATTTGCCATGATGTGTTAAGGCATAGAATTGGACTTACTTATGAGGCCGAAGCAGAAAATGTGAAGGTAGAAGAAATCATCACAGAAATTTTAAATACAGTAGAAGTTCCATAGCATTTTAAAATAAAGAATTGTGGCAACAGTTGATTTAATTAAAAAGCTAAGGAAGATTGAAATTAAATCAAAGGGACTTAGCAACCAATTGTTTTCTGGTGAGTATCATAGTGCCTTTAAAGGAAGGGGAATGGCATTTTCGGAGGTAAGAGAATACCAGCCCGGCGATGATATTCGTACCATAGATTGGAATGTTACCGCCAGATTTAATCATCCATTTATAAAAGTTTACGAAGAGGAAAGAGAAATGACTGTGATGTTGGTGGTGGACGTAAGTGGCTCAGAAAATTTTGGTACGGAAGTTCAATTGAAAAAAGATTTAATCACAGAATTGTGTGCAACCTTAGCATTTAGCACAATTACCAACAACGATAAAGTGGGAGTACTTTTTTTTTCTGATAAAATAGAAAAATTCATTCCACCAAAAAAAGGCAAAAGTCATGTATTATTTATTATTAGAGAACTAATTGATTTTGTTCCAAAGAACAACGGAACAAACATTGGCGATGCCTTAAAGTTTTTAAATACATTAATTAAAAAAAGAAGTACAATTTTTTTAATTTCGGATTTTAATGATTCTAACTACGACGACGCTTTTAAGGTAACCAGCAAAAAGCACGATTTGGTGGTGATGAAAATTAAAGACCGTAATGAGCAAAATTGGGCAGACTTAGGTTTGGTAAAATTTAAAGACCCCGAAACAGGCAATGAAAGATTTGTTGATACATCTGATGCAAAAGTTAAAAAACATTTTTTTGAAATGAAGTCAAAAGCTGAATCGTATTTTAATAAGCTAGTTACTTCTACTGGAACAGATTTTTGTCAAATAAACACCAGAGATTCATACGTTAAGCCATTAATGACATTGTTTAAAAGGAGGGGAGCAAAATAACAATGAACACGTTTAGCAAAACATATTGTAAATTTAGTTTAATAAAGGCATTATTTCTTTTTGCATTTTTTTTGCCTAATTTTCTTTTTGCTCAGGTAAGTGTTGATGCTAATTTAGACAAACAAAAAGTTTTTATTGGGCAAACTGCTAAATTAAATTTAAGAGCAAACATAACAGAAGGAACAAAATTTCAGTTTCCAATTCTAAAAGATACCATCACCTCAAAAATAGAAATAAGAAGTATCTCAAAAATAGACACAGTAAGAAATACTCAAGGCAAAGAAATTACTCTTAGGCAGAGCATAGAAATTGCAAGTTTTGATACAGGATATTTTGCCATTCCACCCTTAGAATTTTTAGATAAATCCAACAATAAAAAATATGCAACACAAGCTTTGTTGTTTGGAGTTTCTGTTGTTCCGGTAGATACAACTCTTGCCATAAAAGATATAAGAGGACCAATTGCAGCAAAAATTCCTTGGTGGGATTATGTAAAATCTTATTGGTGGATATTATTGATTATTGCAGCACTTATTGCATTTTATTTTTACAATAAATCACAAAAAAATAAGCCTAAAATTGAAACACCTAAAGTAAAAGAGATTATTCCTGCACATGTTTTGGCTCTGGCTGCATTAAATAAATTAAAAGAAGAAGCCATCTGGAAAAACGGAGCGTTTAAAGAATTTCATAGTATATTATCAGAAATTCTTAGGGAATATCTGGAAAAAAGATACGGACTATTTGCAATGGAATTAACCACAGAAGAAATAATTATTTCTTTAAAAACCGTAAGTATAGATTCTGATTCTAAAGCAAAATTAAAACAAGTGTTGTTTTTGAGCGACATGGTAAAGTTTGCAAAAGAAATTCCAATTGCAGCAGAAAATGAACAAAGCATAAACAATGCAATATTGTTTGTAGAGAATACAAAAGAATTTGTGGAACCTATAAAACCAAATACAGATAAAATATAATGGAATTTATCTCTCACATTACTTTTGCTCATAAATGGTTTTTGTATATTCTATTTATTGTTCCACTAATAGCTGTTTGGTATTTTTATAAAGAAAAAAACAATAGCCCCTCTTTGCTCTTTTCTGGTTATTCCTCATTGAATGAAATTCCAAAAACCACAAAAGAAAGATTAAGGCATTTGCCATTTTTTTTAAGAATAATTACAATTTCATCGATCATTATTGCTTTGGCTCGTCCGCAATCCAGCAAATCGTGGCAAAATATAAAAACAGAAGGAATAGATATTATGTTGGCACAAGACATATCTCCTTCTATGCTTGCACAAGATTTAAAACCCAACAGATTAAAGGCCGCACAGGATGTGGCAATGGATTTTATTGATGGAAGACCAAATGACAGAATTGGCTTGGTAATTTTTAGTGGAGAGAGTTTTACGCAGTGTCCACTAACATCGGACCATTCAGTTGTAAAAAATGTTTTTTCAAAAACAAAAACTGGCATGTTGGCCGAGGGAACAGCTATTGGCTTGGGTTTGGCAAATGCAATTTCTAGAATAAAAGATAGCAAAGCAAAAAGTAAAGTAATTATTTTGCTAACAGATGGTGTAAATAATGCAGGAAATGTTTCTCCAGAGTTAGCTGCGGAAGCCTCAAAACCGTTTGGAATTAGAATTTATACAATTGGTGTAGGAACATTAGGCATGGCATATTCACCAGTAGCAATGTATCCAAACGGAGAGTACATTTACGAATATGTGAAATGTGATATTGATGAACCTGTTTTAAAGAAAATAGCAAACACTACAGGAGGTAAATACTTTAGAGCTACCAACAAAGAAAGTTTGTCAAAAATTTACCAAGAAATTGATAAAATGGAAAAAACAATTGTCGAGGAAAGAAAATATACTAAAAAATCAGAGTGGTTTTATCCCTTTGTTTGGCTGGCAGGTGCACTGTTGATACTAGAATTTATTGTAAAAAACTTTTATTTAAAATCATCTATTTAAGCAATGTTTAAATTCGAAAACCCAAATTTTCTTTATTTGATTTTTGTAATTCCGCTTGTATGGTTTTTGTGGTTTGTATTAAAAAAAACAGCTCAAAAAAAATTATCAGAATTTATTGATATGAGTTTAGTTCAAGCGCTCTCTCCCGAAAAATCTAAAGTGAAACCTTTCTTAAAATTTCTAACGTTTACATTGGCCGTTTTGTTTATAATTTTTACTATGGCAAATCCACTGTTAGGTGCTAAACTTACCGAGGTTAAAGGTGAAGGCGTAGATATTATGATTGCTTTAGATTTATCAAATAGCATGAAAGCACAGGATTTATTGCCTACACGATTGGAACATGCTAAAAGAGAAATTTTTAGATATTTAGAAAGGATAGAGAGTGATAAAATAGGATTAGTAGTGTTTGGAGGTGAAGCTTATGTTCAATTGCCAATTACAACTGATTATGGAGCAGCAAAATTATTCTTAGATCAAATAGACCACAATATTATTCCTGTTCAAGGAACTGCAATTGGAGCTGCAATAGATAAATGTGTAGAATCGTTTGATAAAAAAGACGATACAAAAAAAGCAATTATTTTAATCACAGATGGCGAAAATTTTGAAGACGATGCTTTGGGTGCTGCTTCAAGAGCTGTAGATGCAGGTATTGCCGTTCATTGCATAGGAATGGGTTCTGCAGTAGGTGTTCCAATTCCAGAAATGCAAGGCAACAAACTATTGGGCTACAAAAGAGATTCAGAAGGCAATACTGTAATTACAAAATTAAACGAAACAATGCTGCAACAAATTTCCGCCACCGGAAAAGGATTGTATGTAAGAGATGATAATACCGGAAGCGCCTTGCCAAGAATTATTGAGCAGATAGGAAAAATGCAAAAGAAAGAATATGCAGCCAAACTTTTTTCGGATTACGACAGTAAATACCATTGGTTTTTGTTTCCTGCCTTTTTATTGCTTTTGCTAGAATTTTTTACTTCAGAAAAAAGAAGTGTTTGGTGGGATAAATTAAATTTGTTTGAATCGAAAAAGGAAGAGTAATATGAAAAAATTAATAAAACTTAGTTTTCTTTTCGCTTTAATTTTATTTGTTGAGTTTAGTTATTCTCAAAACTCATACGGTGGAATAATAAAAAAAGGAAACGAAGCTTACAAAAATAAAGATTTTAAAAAAGCAGAGAAACTTTACAAGGAAAGTACAGAAAAGAAAGAAAATCCCGAAGAGGCAAAATTTAATTTGGGAGATGCTTTGTATAAACAAAAGAAGTACAACGAGTCGGCACAGTTGTTCAAAGAGATTGCAGAAAGCACAAAAGACAATGAACTAAAATCAAATTCTTGGCACAACTACGGCAATGCTTTGTTGCAAGATAAAAAATACGAAGAAAGTATTGAGGCTTACAAAAATTCATTACGCCTCAACCCTGAAGAAAAGAAATCGAGGTACAATATGTCTTATGCCTTGGAGAAACTTAAAAAGCAAAAGCAAGAGCAAAAAAAGGATAAGCAAAAAAAGGACGATAAAAAACAAAATCAAGATAAAAAAGAGCAGCAACAGAACTCCGATAAAAACAAAGACAATAAAGACAAGGATAAAAATCAGGAACAGCAAGCTCAGCAAAACAAAGGAAAAATGAGTAAAGAGGAAGCTGAACAATTGTTAAGTGCTATTGCAAACAAAGAGAAAGAGCTAAACGAAAAAATGAAAAAGAAAAAAGCATTTGCCGGAAAAGCTCAAGTAGAAAAAGACTGGTAAAAACAATGTATAAATAATGAATAAGAAAATTATTTTTATTTTTTTAGTGTTCGTAAATCTATTAACGTTAGATTTATTTGCACAAGAGTTAACAGCCTCTGTCAATAAAAATAGAGTATGTGTAGGTGAGCAGTTTGTATTGACCTTTTCTCTAAATACAAATGGTTCCAGTTTTAGAGCTCCCTCTTTAAACGATTTTAATGTTTACAGTGGTCCAAATCAATCTACCAATATGAGTTTCATAAATGGAAGCATGTCTCAACAAATTTCATTCACGTATTATTTGGCAGCAAAAAGCGAAGGCAAGTTTACCATAGGAGCTGCAAGTATAAATTCAGGAGGAAAAACATATACATCAAAACCAATTGTAATTGAAGTGGCAAAAGGCAATGCTCCGCAATCAAACTACGGGCAAAATCAAAGAGGAAATTCTAATCAGCAAAATAATTCAGACGAGTACGACTTAGGTAATAATTTATTTATTAGAACAGTAACAAGCAAAAGTAGAGCTTATGTGGGTGAGCAAATTATTGTAAGTTATAAAGTTTATACTCGAATAAATATTTTAGACAACGCAGCAACAAAATTGCCTGTTTTTAATGGTTTTTGGAGCGAAGAAATTCTATCTGGAAACAGACAAGCAGAATTTAAACAAGAAAATATCGATGGATTACAATATCAAGTTGCAGAAATAAAAAAAGCAATATTAATTCCTCAACATTCCGGTTCTCTCTCGGTGGACCCCCTTGTAATGGATGTGGTAACAAGAATAAAAAATAAAAACAGGTCTAATGATCCCTTTGAACAATTTTTTAATATGGGTGGTTTTGGAAGTTACAAAGATGTAAAAGTTAGCATAAGCTCCAAGCCTATAAAAATAGAGGTGTTGCCCTTGCCAGAAAAAAACAAACCCGAAAGTTTTAAAGGTGCTGTTGGAGATTTTTCTATGGAGGTAAATATTAAGCCAAGCAATTTAAAACTGAAATCTAATGATGCCGGAAATTTAATTGTTACTATTTCTGGAAGAGGAAATTTAAAATTATTGGAACCTCTAAAAATTAAAGCACCTTCTGATATAGAAATGTATGATGCTAAATCTACCGATAAAATTTCCACCACATCCAGCGGCTTATCGGGCAAGAGAAGTTTCGATTATTTATTTATTCCACGAAATCCCGGAAAGTATGCTTTAGAATCTGCTCCATTTACTTATTTTGATCCGGAAAAAGGAAATTATGTTACACTTAAAACTCCTGATTTTAAGTTAGAAGTAGAACGAGGAACTTCTTCAAATAACTCAGCAAATCCAATAATTTCTTCTTACAATACCAACAAAGAAGACGTTAAATTACTGGGAAACGACATAAGATATATAAAAACTAAAACAGACTTAACTAGTTTTTCTGAACCTTTTTATGGAAGTATTTTTTTCTGGATATTATTGTTTATGCCTTTTATTGGTTTTTCAAGTTTTGTTGCTATGCAATCAATCAAAAATAGAAATGGAGGAACAATAGAATATAAGCAAAAAATGGCAATTAAAAAAGCACAGAATCAGTTAAAACTAGCAAGTGCTCATTTGTCTGAAAATAATCATGAATTATTTTACAAAGAAATTTTAAATGCGTTAGATGGTTTTTTATCAGCAAAACTGTTAATACCAGTTTCAGAGTTAAACAAAGAAAAAATTTCTGAAGCACTGCAAAAGAGAGGAGCAAATGCTGAGTTAATTTACAATTTAAAAAATATTGTAGAAAAATGTGAGTTTGCAAAATATGCTCAAGTAAAAGACAATAATTCTATGCAAACAGATTACACTCAAGCTATAAATATTATATCCACCATAGAGCAAAATATAGTATGATAAAGAATTTAGTAATCATAGTTACCTTATTGTTTTTTTGGAATACAAAAAATACATTTTCTAACGTAAAATCAGATTTTGAAAAGGCAAATGCTTTATATTCTCAGAATAAATTTAAGGAAGCAAAAGAGGTTTACTTAGAAATTGCAACTCAAAATTACAGAAGTGCCGAATTGTATTTTAATATTGGCAATTGTTTATATAAATTAGACAGTTTAGAAGGTGCAATTTTATATTTTGAACGTGCTAAAAAACTAAAGCCTAATGACGAAGACATTAATCTTAACCTTCAAATTGCAAATGGAAAAATAGTAGATAAAATAGAACCTATTCCACAACTATTCATTGCCACTTATTGGATAGAATTTATCAGCTTTTTTGCTACCTACATTTGGGCAATTATTTCTATTATTATTTCATTTGTCTCGGTATCTTTTTTTCTATTTTATTATTTTGCAAAAAATCCATTGTCTAAAAGAGTATTTTTTTTTAGTGGAATATTCTTTTTTTTACTAATGATTTTTATGTTGATTGTAACTCATTCTTCTAATAATTATTTTAGTGCAAAAGACAATTCAAGAGCGGTTATTTATGAAGATGTAGTAAACATTATGAGCGCTCCAAATGAAAGTTCAATGAACCTTTTTAGTTTACACATTGGCACAACAGTTCAAGTAAAAGAAGTTGATGGGGATTGGTTAAAAATAAAAATAAACAATGGAAATGAAGGTTGGATAAAAAAAATAAAGGTTAGAATAATTTAATTTCTCTACAGAAATAAATCTCCTGCAATACCATCTGCTTTCCAAAATCCTTCTATCGATAAAATAGCACAGTCATTTTCTATTTTCAATAAATTAGAATGTATGTAACTATTTATTTTATTTTTAAATTGCTCAAATTCATTTTTTGAAATTTCTAACTTTATTTTATTTAAATCTATTCCCCACTTGGTTCTAATTCCTGTAAGAATGTATTCGTTCAATTGTTGATTTTTAGTCAGCGTTTCATACTCTAAGGGAAGAGAATTGTTTTCTATACTTTTTATGTACTTAAAATTATTTGAAATATTCCACATTCTTTTTTCTCCGTTAAACGAATGAGCAGATGGTCCTATTCCTAAATATTGCTTGCCATTCCAGTAAGAAGTATTGTGTTTAGATGTAAAATATGGTTTCCCAAAATTTGAAATTTCGTAGTGTTCAAATCCATTTTGTTCTAAAAATTCGTGCAAATAGAAATACTGTTCCTGAGCCAAAACTTCATCAACAGGTATAATTTTGCCTTTCTTCAGTTGATTCCCAAATACTGTGTTGGGCTCAATGGTAAGGCAATACGCAGAAATATGTGGTATGCTAAGATCAATTATTTTTTCTAATTGATTTTTCCATCGCAACATGCTCAGTCCCGGAATACCATAAATTAAGTCAACTGAAATATTTGAAAAACCCGCTTGTTTTATTTTATTTATGGCCACAATTCCATCTTCTCCTGTGTGTTTTCTGTTGAGGTATTTCAGCAAATCATCCTCAAAACTTTGAAGACCCAAACTAAATCTATTTATTTTATTTTTCTTCCAAATTTCAATAGTAGAGTCATTCACATCTTCTGGGTTAATTTCAAATGTAAATTCTTTTAACTCGCTTAAGTCAAAATGTAAATCTAGAGTTTCAACAATTCTTTCAAGTTCCTTGTGGTTCAAAACAGAAGGTGTTCCTCCTCCAAAATAAACTGTTTCTATCTTAGAATTTTCTTTAAAAAAATCTTTCCTTAATTCTAATTCTTTGCAAATGTGTTCAACTATTTTTTCTTTTGATTTTATTGAAGTGCTAAAATAAAAATCGCAGTAATGGCAAGCTTGATGGCAAAAAGGGATATGTATGTAAATTCCTGACAAGTTTTTTTTGTAAAACTAAAATAAAATTTTGTAGCATTTATAAAACCATCTTAGAAGTAGGCTATCAAATCTTTCCTATTCCACTATACTAAATTTGTAGGCTGTAATTAGTTTAACTTTAATAAATTTAAACTTCTTAGCGGGCTTGCAATTTAACTAATACGCTGCAAACGCTAAAAAAATCATGCACTAAAATTAATCCAATAAAAATTAATGTATATTTGAAATTACTATTTTTTTAATAATATGACAGTTTTAAGAATTCCCGATTTTTCTAAATCAAATACAATAGACCAAGTAGGAATCGAAGAGAGGTGTTCACGTTTTCAAACACGAAGTATAAAAAAAGAAACAAAAGTTCAAGGACTAAAAATGGTGTTGAACATGATAGACCTTACTACTTTAGAAGGAAAAGATACTCAAGGGAAAGTTAAACAGATGTGTTTTAAGGCAGCACATTTGCACGATGTTTACTCAGGTTTGCCAACAGTTGCAGCCGTTTGTGTTTATCCAACAATGGTAAAAACAGCAAAGTCTGCATTAGGTGTAGCTAAAATAAAAGTGGCTTCTGTTTCTACTGCTTTTCCAAGTGGTCAAGCTCCCCTGCAAGTAAAAATAGACGATACTAAATATGCTGTAGAAAATGGTGCCGATGAAATTGACATGGTTATTAGCAGAGGAGAATTTTTGAAAGGGAATTATAATTTTGTGTTTGATGAAATTGCAACTATCAAAGAAGTTTGTGGAAAAGCCAGACTAAAGGTAATTTTTGAAACAGGCGAATTATCAACACTAGACAATGTTAGAAGAGCTTCGGATATTGCAATGTATGCTGGTGCAGATTTCATTAAAACATCTACAGGGAAAATTTCTCCAGCAGCCACAATGCCAGTTACGTTAGTAATGCTTGAAGCCATTAGAGATTATTATTACCAAACAGGAATTATGATTGGAATGAAACCAGCAGGTGGAATTTCAAATTCGAAATTAGCATTGCACTATTTGGTGATGGTAAAGGAAACTCTTGGCAATGCATGGCTAAGTAATGAATGGTTTAGGTTCGGTGCCAGTAGTTTGGCAAACGATGTTTTGATGCAGTTAATGAAAGAAAAAACTGGAGTGTATCAATCCTCAGATTATTTTTCTAAAGATTAATTTTTTACTTTTAAAATGAATAGTCAACTTCTTCCAGATAAAACGTACCTCCTAAGTGCAATTAGTTCTGATGCCAATTTGTTTTTTTCTAACGATCAAGATTATTTATTGTTTCTAAAATTGTACAAAGAAAACCTAAATTCTATTCTTTCAACTCTTTCATTTTGTTTGCTCCCCAATGAATTGCACTTGGTAATTAAAATAAATGCTGAACAAGATTTGTTTAACTTCTTCAAACAAAATGATTTTTTTCCGGACGAGAACGAATCATTAGAAAGTATTAAAAAGCTGAATCAAAGTCTTGCTGCACAAAATTTTAATGTTTTTGATAAGCACACTCAAAAACTATTTACTAATTTTTTAAACTCTTTTGTTACCGAAAGTAAAAATCAAAAACAAATGTCGTTCAATAAAATTGCAAAGCTAGGATTTTCTAAAGTTGAATTAAATAATGATGAAATTGTAAACACAATTACTAATTTACATTTGCTGCCTATAAAATATAAATATTGCTCTCAAATTTCCGATTGGAAGTATTCTTCCTATCAAGCTATACTATCCGATAAACCAAGTAGCATTGATAGAGATTCTGTTATAAATTTATTTGGCAACAAAGAAAAGTTTAAAGAAAGACTAAATGATATTAACAATACAGTAGAAATAGAAATTTAAAAATTAATTCCCATTAAAGAAGAAAACAACAACATGGCAAAAAAAATTATTCCGGCATTAGATTTTAAAGGAGATTGGAATTATTCTCCAGCTCCTGAAGATACAAAGCACATAAACTTGCAAAAGCAATACGAGTTGTTTATTGACGGCAAGTTTGTGAAGCCTGCAAAAGGAAAATATTTTGATACGGTAAATCCTGCCACTGAACAAGTAATTGCAAAGGTTGCAGAAGCTGATGATTCTGATGTAAACAAAGCCGTAAAAGCTGCAAAAACTGCCTACGATAAAGTTTGGAGTAAAATGCCTGCTAAAGAAAAAGGCAAATATATTTACCGCATTGCAAGAATGATTCAGGAAAGAGCCAGAGAATTTTCTGTAATAGAAACATTAGATGGAGGCAAACCTATTCGCGAGAGTCGTGATGTGGATGTTCCTTTAGCAGCCAATCACTTTTTTTATTATGCCGGTTGGGCAGATAAATTAGAGTATGCAACACCAAACAGAGTATCTAAACCTTATGGTGTGGCCGCACAAATAATACCATGGAATTTTCCATTGCTGATGGCTGCCTGGAAAATTGCGCCAGCATTGGCAACCGGAAATACGGTTGTATTAAAACCTGCCGAAACAACACCACTTACTGCATTAAAGTTAGCCGAAATTATTCAAGAAAGTGGATTGCCTCCTGGCGTAGTAAACATTATTACTGGTGCAGGAAAAACCGGAGCTGCAATGGTAAATCATCCCGATGTAAATAAAATTGCATTTACTGGTTCAACAGACGTAGGCAAACTAATTCAGAAAAGTATTGCAGGAACCGGCAAAAGAGCAACCCTTGAGTTAGGTGGGAAAGCTGCAAATATTATTTTTGAAGATGCTCCTATAAATCAAGCTGTGGAAGGAATTGTTAATGGAATATTTTTTAATCAAGGTCACGTGTGTTGTGCAGGAAGCAGATTGTTTGTGCAAGAAAGTGTAGCAAATATTGTAATAAAAAAACTAAAAGATAGATTAGAAACTTTAATTGTTGGTGATCCTTTAGACAAGAATACTGATATTGGTGCTATCAACAGCAAAGAACAACTAAACACCATTAACAAATACATTAAAATTGGAAAAGATGAAGGAGCAGAATTTTATCAGTCTTCTTGCAGCATCCCGAGCAAAGGATATTTTTGCCGACCAACTTTGTTTATTAATGCTGCTCAAAGTCACAGAATAGTTCAGGAGGAAATTTTTGGGCCAGTGCTCACTATACAAACATTTAGAACAGTAGAAGAAGTGATAGAAAAAGCCAACAATATTCCTTACGGTTTAAGTGCTGGCGTTTGGACAGATAAAGGCTCAAAAATATTTAACTTAACTACCAAACTTAGAGCTGGTGTTGTTTGGGCCAACACTTACAATAAGTTTGATCCTACATCTCCATTTGGAGGATACAAAGAAAGTGGATTTGGCAGAGAAGGTGGAATACATGGATTAATGGGTTATTTAAAATTTTAACACTACAAAAATGGCTAGATTAAATATTTTGAAAACATATAAAATTTATATTGGAGGTCAGTTTCCAAGAACGGAATCAGGCAGGTATTATCCTTTGATTGATAAAGCTGGAAATACAATAGCAAACGTATGCTTAAGCAGTAGAAAAGATTTTAGAAACGCTGTTGTTGCTTCTCGCAATGCACAAGGTTCTTGGAGTGCTAAACCTGCTTTTAATAGAGGGCAAATACTATACAGAATTGCCGAAATATTGGAAGGAAGAAAATCTCAGTTTCTAGAAGAGTTAACGGTTCAAGGACTTACGATAAAAGCTGCTCAAGCAGAGTTTGAACTTTCTGTTGATCGTTTGGTATACTATGCAGGCTGGTGCGACAAATACCAACAGATCTATGGCTCTGTAAATCCTGTCGCTACTTCACATTTTAATTTTTCTGTTCCAGAGCCAACTGGTGTTGTAAGTATAATTGCGCCTAATAATTCTTCATTAATAGGTTTGGTTAGTACCATTGCACCAATAATTGCTGGTGGAAATACTTGTGTGGTATTGGCTTCAGAAAAATTCCCATTGTGTTCTGTAACGTTTGCCGAAGTATTAAACTCTTCTGATGTGCCTGGTGGTGTAGTAAATATTCTTACAGGGAAAAGCTCAGAATTGGTTTCTCATTTTTCTTCTCACATGGATGTAAACGCTATGGTATTTTGTGGCAACAACAAAGATGAAATTACACTTATTGAGCAAAATGCAACCCTAAACGTAAAACGTGTTTTTGTGTATAACGAAAATTGGATAGTAGAAAATGCACAAGGAGCACATTACATTATGGATGCACAAGAAATTAAAACAACTTGGCATCCAATAGAAAATATTGGAGGCGGAGGAGCAAAGTATTAAATTACCTTGTTTAATTTAAATTTGTGTTAGCATAAAATCTATGAAAAATTTGGTGGACTTTTATATCAGTGAATTTTCAGTAGATACACAATTAAAGTTGGAGGAGATAAGACAAATAATAAAAAAAGCTGCTCCAAATGCCCAGGAAATTATAAGCTATAAAATGCCTGCATACAAGCAAAACGGAATACTAGTATATTTTGCAGGTTATAAAAATCATATTGGATTTTACCCAACTAGCAGGGGAATTGAAAAGTTTAAAAATGAGTTCATAAAATACAAATGGTCAAAAGGTGCAGTTCAATTTCCATTGAATGAACCTTTACCAAAGCAACTAATTAGTAGAATTGTTAGGGCAAGAATAACTGATGAAAAAATAAAAGCAGAATCAAAAATGAAGAAATGAATACACCAAAACAAATTGCCAATAAATGGTTTGATGCATTTAATAAGCACGACCTAGAATTACTTTTATCACTCTATCATTACGAAGCAGAACATTACAGTCCAAAATTAAAGATACATCAACCACATACTCAAGGATTAATAAAAGGTAAACCAGCATTAAGAGCTTGGTGGAAAGATGCCTTTGAAAGATTACCTTTTTTAAAATACCAAGTAATATCATTAATTGCAGAAGACGAATTTGTCTTTATGGAATATATTAGAACAACACCTAATGAAGAAGATTTAAGGGTAGGAGAGGTGCTAAAATTAAAAGATGAGAAAATAATTGCATCAAGGGTGTATCATTCTTAAAAGAAAAGTAAAAAAATTTGTCCATTTTGCTTTTCTTGGTGTTAAAGAAATGATTACTCTTTATATTGAGTAATAGAATAAAATTCTATACAAAAATCAAAAAAAATAGTAAAAAGCAGTTATGCATTGTTCATTTTAGCCGAAAAAAATTTATTTTCATTTCCTAAATGTTTTACTTCACTGCCTTTACAAAATCACTTACCAAATAAGCAATTAACTTTCCTGTTTTATTGTCTGTTTTTATGTGTGATAAAACCGGAGCACCTTCGGCAATGTGAAAATAGTTACACATTTTACTGCTGGCAATTTTATGAATTGCTTTTCTTACTTCAAAGGGTAAAAAGCCACTACTTGTTTTTGCACTGGATGGAATATTCTGTATAGAGTCTAAATCTATTTCTAAACCAATTCTATTGTTTGCACAAAATGATATTGCTTTTAAAATGGCTTCGCTTAAGGTAATTTCTTCTCTGATGCAAATTTCTTCATACGATACAAAATCAAGTTCGTCGTTTGTATTAAAACGCTCTATAATTGCAGAACTGTTGTAGTTTTCGTGCAAACCTAAAACAAAATACTTATTTAGGTATCCGTTTTCTTTGGCATAGCTAAAACCATTGCCACTGTGGCGTCCTTCTAATGGTCTAAAATCAGAATGTGGGTCTATGTTTATACAATTTATACCGTCTTTTCCTGCAAATGCTTTTAGCAATGGATACGAATTGTTGTGTCCGCCTCCAATGGCAATTAAAATTTTGCCAACATCAAACACTTTTTTTGCAATGTTGTAAACTCTTTGGTCAACCAAGGCTGTTAGCTCTCTTAATTCTTCTAACTCTTGCTTGTTCTTAGCATTTAGATGTTTGCTTTTTTCATACAAATCATCAAATGGAACATGCCCTAATATCAATAAATTTTCTCCACTAAAAAAACTATTACTCTGTATATTTAAAATATTTTCTAATGCAGTGTTCCAGGCGCTGTATGCACCGGGGCGGCCATAGTTAGCCCTAACGCCAATATCTTCAGGCAAGCCCAATAAAACAAACTTTGAACTATTTTCTTTTAATGAAAAATCTATAGAAGTAGAGTTTGTAAGTGTGCTTACTAATTCACCAATTTTTGTTTCACCCTTTCTTTTTCTTGTAATTTTATTTAAGAAATCAGAGGTATAAACTTCAAGAAATTGTTCTTCCATTCACATTACATCAAACCCGGCATTATTCCCATGGCAGCACTTTGCATTTCTCTTTCGTTTACTTTTTCTGCCTCTGTAAGTGCCCTATTGGTAGCAATCAATACAAGTTCTTCAATCATTTCTTTGTCGCCAACAATTTCGGCTGGAACAGAAATACTTAACACCTTTCTGTTTCCATTTGCTCTTACAACTACTCCTTGCGATTCGCCGCTTACGTGTATTGTTTCTAGTTTGTTTTTAATATTTTCCATCTGCTGCTTCATTTCTTGCAGCTTTCCCATCATGTTGCCAAACATATATTTTATTCTTGTTTATTTGTGTAAATTAATTTTAGTGTTTCAGTTTTGTCATCGCTATTAAATCTCAAGAAATATATTCCCGAATTTAAATTTAAATCAAACGGATTAAATTCAAATTTGTAATTTCCAGTTCCATAACTTCCGTTGGCCAATGTGGTAATTTTTTGTCCAACTGAGTTATAAATTTCTAAACTTATAGTGCTATTTTTTAGCAATGAATAATAAATAAATGTTGAATTGCTAAATGGATTTGGAGCCGTAGAAAAATTAGAAGTTGCTGCTTGTTCAATAGTATTTGTTGTTAGCACCTGTATGCTTTGAGTAACTACAAAAGTGGTACATGCACTCGAAACAGTAAAATTAACTTCATAAATTCCATTTCCCGGAAATTGGTGCATTGTCAATAAATTGGTTGTATCTGGTTGAGAACCGTCGCCAAAATTCCAAGAAAATATTGCGCCATCAGATATTGTTCCCGCAAAAATTCCATTGGTACCTAAAACATTACTTGTAAAGCTTCCTGTTGTTGCAGGCAATTGGTCGGTAAGGGTAATGGGCACTGCCACCCAATTATTTGTTTCGTCTTGTTCTAAAAAGTTATTGTTTGGGTCTGTAATAGAAACAATATAATAATCGCCATTGCAAATATTTCCAACGTCAATACTCATTCCACTCATACCTTGGCTGTATATGTCCAAGTGACCTGTAAAAATTCCTTGGTCAGTACCACAACCAGACACCATTCCAAAAGGAGCATTCGGTACATCTGCCATAGTAATATTATTTCCTTGGCTATCCTTGCAATAACCCAAATTGCTTGTACAATCACCAAGATTTATTAAGCAAAAACTCATTTTTGTTCCAGTCCCTAAAATTGGCCAAGTTGTAGCATCAGGATTTCCGTTGCTTTGTCTTAGAGAAAAATCTGCCCAATTATCAACATGAATATGTCCATGGGAGGGATGGTAACTCATAAATCCTGCACTTCTTTGATAGGATGTTATTACTCCACTGCTTTTGTGATATACAGTTTGTTTTACTAGTTGTTTCACATAAGAGCCGTCAGGACAGGTTGCTTGGGAACAAGGCACCTGAACACCACCACAAAAACATGTATCAACTCCATGAATTTCCATGGGGCCCCAACCAACATTGGGTGTAGCATTACTTAAGGTAATTTGACCAGGATATTCTGTATGTTGGTTTACTATTATTTGTGCCGATGAAAGCATGTCAGGCAATAAATCACAATCGTTTGAACCATCTGGGCACAAACAGTTTTGTCCGTTTGTCATTGAGCAAGGCCCAGGAGGCGGTGGTGGATCTGAAGGTGGATTGTTACCAAACAAAAGTGTATAATTAATTAAGGAACCAATATCCGCAGGTACTTCGTCTCTAATGCCTAAAAGCCATAAACCATTTGGATTTTGAACAACATTCACGTTGTTTATAGAAGTTTCAGGCACAAAATTACCAGTAAATGGATTTGTTCCATCGCCTATAAAAATTGTGGCATCCATTTTAAATAGTGTATTTACGTAATTATCGCCACCTCCGCCTCTGTTATAGGCCAATCCTATGCTGTCGCCATTTGGAGCTTTAAGCCAAATTTTAATATCGCCAGTGTAAGTGTGGGTTAAGTTTATTTCGCAAGAAATTAATCCATAACTTGCATCAATTGAATTGGGTAATCCAGAAATGTTTAATGGGAAATATGCAGTAGTATTGTCTAATATTGCCCCACCAGTATTGTGTGTAAAGGATTGTGCAAAAGTAAAATGTTTAAAAAATAAAAAACAAATTACAAGTAAGAGTAAATTTTTTTTCATAAGGTTAAAATTAAATAATAGTTTATTCAATTATAAAAGTAATCAAGTTTTGTGAAATACAAATTTTTATTTTCTACAATGTCTTTCAGTAAATAAAGATATTTTTGCTCCAGAAAGTTTTAATTCCAATGTTTGTTTCATTTATTGTAGTTTTTTTTGTTTTTTACATATTCTTTTTAGTACAAATAAAAACTAGTAATACAAAAATCAATCTTTTAGCTAACACTGGTTTTGCTCCTAAGAATAACATATCCGTAATTGTACCCATAAAAAATGAGGCAAAAAACATAAGTAGTTTATTTAAGTCATTTGCTGAACAAAATTTCCCATCAAACTTAGTTCAAATATTTATTGTTGACGATTGCTCTACCGACAATTCTTTAGAGGAAATAGAAAAAACCAAAGCACTATATCCCCTGCTAAAAATTACTTTAATAAAAAATCACGGACAAGGAAAGAAACAAGCAATAAATACTGCAATGCTTATTGCACAAACAAAATATGTGGTATTAACCGATGCAGACAGTATTCATTCAAAAAATTGGTTGTTAGCTATTGCAGCTTTTTGCGAAACTTTTCAACCCAAACTTTTGGTGGGTGCAGTGTTCATGAAATCATCAAATTTTTTTCAAGATTTTCAAGCATGTGATTATGCCGCAATGCAAATAATTGGCGCAAATCTGTTGCAAAAAGCTCAGCCTGTTTTATGTAGTGGAGCAAATTTAACAGTAGAAAGAGAAAGTTTTTTAGGGGCCAATCCTTATCAATCTAATATAGATATTGCTTCTGGCGACGACATGTTTATAATGCAATCATTCATACACAAATATGGAAAAGAGGCTATAAAATTTTTAAATACTTCCAACTCGTTTTCATTTACCAAAGCAAAAGAAAATTTAAATGAATATGTTGAGCAAAGAATTAGATGGGCTTCAAAAACTAAATACTATTTAAAGAGCTCAACAACATTGCTTGGGTTGTTAGTTTTTGGAATTCATCTTTCTCTTTTATTATTACTGATATTTTCATTCTTTAATTATAAGATAGTGTTAGTTTTTTGCATTGTTTATCTAATAAAAACAATATTAGAATATTTAATTTTTAAGGATGCTGAAAAAAAATATGAGCTAAAATTCCCATTAAAATGGTTTGCTGTATTTCAAGTATTACAAATAATTTTTATTCCAATTCTGGCATTAATAAGTGTGTTTAAAAAAAATACAAATTGGAAAGCTTAGTGATATTTTGTATTTTTGCCCTCCTTACAAATAAAATATGGCTAAAGTTGCATTAATTACAGGGGTTACAGGTCAAGATGGGGCTTACCTTTCAGAATTTCTCTTAAAAAAGGGATACATTGTTCACGGTGTAAAAAGAAGAAGTTCTTTGTTTAATACCGATAGAATAGACCACCTATACAAAGATACCCACGAACAAAAAGTAAATTTCTTTTTGCACTATGGAGATTTAACGGATTCAACCAATTTAATTAGATTAATTCAGGAAACTCAGCCCGACGAAATATACAACCTTGCCGCACAATCGCATGTAAAAGTTTCTTTTGAAACGCCAGAATATACAGCCAATGCCGATGGAATTGGAACGTTAAGAATTTTAGAGGCAATTCGTATTTTAAAACTAGAAAAGAAAACTAAATTTTATCAAGCATCCACCTCTGAGTTGTATGGTTTGGTGCAAGAAATTCCGCAAAAAGAAACTACTCCGTTTTACCCAAGAAGCCCATATGGAGTAGCTAAATTGTATGCCTTTTGGATTGCAAAAAACTACCGCGAAGCTTATGGAATGTTTGCTTGCAACGGAATTTTGTTTAACCACGAAAGTCCGCTAAGAGGCGAAACATTTGTAACCAGAAAAGTTACTAGGGCAGTTGCAAGAATATCTTTGGGTTTGCAAGAAAAAATGTACATGGGAAACATCGATTCTGAGAGAGACTGGGGCCATGCAAGAGATTATGTAGAAGGAATGTGGTTGATGATGCAGCAAGAAACTCCTGATGATTTTGTGTTAGCTACTGGCAAAAAAGTATCCGTTAGAGATTTTATAAACATGGCATTTAAAGAAGCAGGTATTGATATAGAATGGAATGGAACAGGGGTTGATGAAAAAGCTACCAACAAGGCTAACGGAAAAATTGTTGTTGAAATAGACCCAAGATATTTCCGTCCGGCAGAAGTAGAATTGCTGGTTGGAGATGCCTCCAAAGCAAAAGCAAAATTAGGCTGGGAACCCAAGATAACTGTTGAAGAACTTGTAAAAGAAATGGTTGCCGCAGATACGGAATTATTTAAACGTGATAAGTATTTACTGGAAGGTGGTCATAAAGTTCTAAATTTCCACGAATAAGTTTCTACTATATCTTTAGTGAAAAAGCGTTTAATTGGTCTTTTTCTAATTTTTATTGTTCATTGTTTTGCTAGCAAAGCTCAATTGTTGGATTCTTTAAAGAATGCACTAGAGAAAGGTCGAATAGGACTTGATTTTAAATTTGGAGGTAGCAATGCCATCATATCCCAACGAAAAGCTGCAACAGTAGGTGTTAGAGCAGGTATTTCGTTTGGCCCAAAGTTTTCTTTTGGCATTGGCTACATGGGAAACGGAAAGGGCTTTGGATCTAATCCAATAGACGTTTCTGATAGATTTAACAATGCTCAATACAAATACCTGATGTTAGAATATTTTTGTATGTACACACAATATTATTTTTACAAAACAAGGCATTGGGAGTTTAGCATTTTACCTCAAGTGGGAATAGGAAACACTTATTATCGCATAAATCAGTTGGGCATAAACACCCAAACTCCAAGAACAAGAGTTGTACTCTACGAGCCAATGATGACAGGTGAATATAAGATACTAAGGTGGCTTGGCGTTGGAGCCGATTTAGGTTTTAGATTTGCTATAAAAAATAGAAGTATTGTTAAAGAACGATTTACGGCACCCATGTATTCTTTTCACGTAGATGTATATTGGAGTACACTAACACGAATTTTGTTTCCCGAGCATCCAATTGTAAAAAAATATTTTTAGCTTCTTTCAGAAGGGGGCCCTTATTTAATTCCCCTTATTGGAATTCTAGAACTTATCCAGCCTATAACAACAACAGTAAAAAATACAGCCATCAAATCAAGCAAATTAATTTGCACCGGATAATATTTAATAATAAAACTTTCGCTTCCGCTGAGCTTAATTAAGCCAAATTTTATTTGTGCCAAGCATATCACTAATCCTAAAATTAAACCAATACTGCTCCCAATTAACGTAATCCTAAAGCCGTTAAATGCAAAAATGTTTTTTATGGCAGGCAAAGTCATCCCCAAACTTTTAAAAATATGAATGTCTTTTTGCTTTTCTATAATTAACATGGTTGTAGAACCTGTAATGTTAAATGCCGCAATAACAATAATAAAAGAAAGTATAAAAAATACTGCCCACTTTTCGGCTTGCATAATTTTAAAAACAAATTCATGTTGCTGGTATTTATTTTTAACAGTGAATTTATCACCTAAAATCTCTTGCAGTTCTTTTTGAACTTTTTGCTCATCTGCATGGTTAGAAACAAAAACTTCTAATGAAGTTACCTCTTTTTCTTTTCCCGTAATTTCTCGTGAAAGTTCCAATGGAACCAAAACATACTTTGAATCAAATTCTTGTTGCAACGAAAATACACCGCCTATTCCTATTTGCCGTGTATTAAGCAATTCTTCAGGTCTTGAATTTAAAGAAGAATTTTGATTGGGTGTGTACATCACCAATGCTTGAAATGGGTTTTCGGGTTCTACGGATAATGTGGCGGCAATGCCTTGTCCAAGTATTGCCTCACTAAAATTTCCTCGTTCTAAATTTTGTCCTTTATAAATTAAATGAGATGTAATTTTTGTTTTATTAAGTTGTTCTTGGCTTATTCCTTTTATGGTTCCGTAGAATTGTTTTTCTGAAAATTTCAGCAAAGCACTTTCTTCAATTACTTCTCCGCAATAATCAATGCCATTTACATTTTTTATTTTGTTGAGTTGAGCGGCTTGAGGTTCAAAATACCTTCCCGTTTTTGTCTGTATTAAAAAATCGGAATCAAAATCAGAATACAAGTTTCCAATAAGAGATTGAAAACCATTGAAAACAGAAAGCACTATAACCAATGACATTGTACTTGCAACAATTGCAACAACAGAAATCCACGAAATAATGTTTATTGCTTGCCTGTTTCCTTTAGAAAATAAATACCTCTTAGAAATGAAACTTGCAACATTCATACGTGCAAACTATTTCCAGGCTTTTACAATTAAACCAGTGCCTGTAGGATGATTAATTGCAGTATCTAGCCAATTTAAAATATAGGCAATTGGAAAAAACACCAAATAATAAAAAGGCAAAATCACAAAAAATATTTTTGAAGCACCCAGCATTAGTATTGGATATTTCATGGAAATTCTCCACGAAATTTTTCCAGGCCATCCGTAAGAGTACCTACATTCTACTTTTGAAAATCCAGCAGAAAGAATTTTTTCTCTTATTTCGTTAATGTTGTATCCATCTCTAACGTGTTCTTCAATAAAAGAAGATTCTCCTGAGTCGTGAACATCAGATCCACCTTGGTCGCTAGGTGTAGAAATTAATAACATTCCACCCGGTTTTAAACTTTCGCAAATATTTTTAAACACTAACACGTCTTCCTCTATATGTTCCATTACATCTACAGAAAGTGCCAAATCAAATAAATTGTGTTTTTTAAACTTAGTTAAGTCATCCACACTAAATTCAACATTTGTTCTGTCTATTGAGTTAAAAAAACGAGTGCAGTCTTCTACTTGTTCTTCTTTTACATCTACAGCTACAATTTTTGAAGTAGGAAACATACTCGACATAAAGTATGAATATTGCCCAAAGCCCATTCCTGCATCAAATATAACTGGAGATTTGGTGGCTGTTTTTGCCCAAACTTTTAGTTCTTTGTGAATATGCCAAGCTCTTAGCAACAACAAATCCAAAAGATTATAGAATAGTTTTCTTAAAATTGGTTTTTTATTAAAGGCATTCCCTAAAATCCTTTTAATAGGGTCGTATTGCATGAAGGTTTATTTTTTTAAAAGATTTTCAATTTTTTCGGCGTAGTCTAAAGAATCGTCAATGTAAAAAATCAATTCGGGAATAATTCGTAAATCACTTTTTAATTTTTGTGCTATTAAGTGTCTTATTTCTTTATTCTGGTTTTTTATTGATTCAAAAACAGATTCTCTTTTTGCTGGAGGAAATATACTGATGTATATTTTTGCTACGGATAAGTCGGGTGAAATTCTAACCGCAGTAAAGGTTACCAAAGATTTATCAATAATTGTTTGAAGTTCTCTTTGAAAGGCATTGGCAAGTTCTTTTTGCAATAACCGCGAAACTTTCTGTTGTCTTGTAGAATCCATGGGGGCAAATATAATACTTTAAAAATTTATTTAATTTAGTTTCAGCTAATATAAACTCAAATACCACCATTAACTAGCTTTTACTATATTTACAGCCCTTTAACACAAAATTGAAAGTACTTTCTACACCACTTATGCTTATTTGGAAAGTTTGGTTTATCCTGCTTTTTCTTGTTTCGTATGCACTGCTGTTTCCGTTTTTTTGGTTCTTTTTAGGCAATAAAAAGTATTCTGCTCAAGCAATTGCAACTACAAGGATTTGGGCATATACCGTAATGTTTGGCGTGGGAATACTACTTAAAATAAAAAAAGACAAAAACTTTAAAATTTCCGAACCCTATATCATCTGCTGTAACCATACCTCATACCTTGACATTGTGTTGCTGCATATTTTTTTAGGAAACAAAATTGTGTTTATGGGAAAAAAAGAGTTGGGCTCTACTCCTATAATTAAACGTTTTTTTAAGCATGTTCATATTTTAGTGGATAGAAAAAGCCAGATAGCATCGCACAGGGCTTTCTTAAAGGCATCGCAAGAGATTGATAATGGAAAAAGCATAATTATTTTCCCCGAAGGAACAATCTCAAGAGAAAAACCTTTGCTAAAACCTTTTAAAAATGGGGCTTTTAGAATGGCAATTGATAAAAACGTAAAAATTCTTCCAATAACTTTCCTCAACAATTGGCAATTGTTAGAAGATGCTCCATTACTCAAAGGAAAAGGTAGCCCCGGCTTTGCAAGAATTGTTATTCACAAGCCAATAAATCCTAACGATTTTAAAGGCGAATTTGCCTTGGAAGAAATAAAAAATAAAGTTAGATTTGAAATTGCAAATGAACTTTCAAAATACTACCATAAAAAAATAGATTAAGTATGACCAAAATAGACAAAGAATTGGTGGATAAAATTTCTCACTTGGCACGACTAGAATTTGAAAACGAAGCAAAAGATGAAATCATGAACGACATGAACAACATGCTTAGTTTTATAGAAAAACTTAATGAAATTGATACCACCGGAATTGAGCCATTGATATACATGAGCGATGAAGTAAATGCAATGAGAGAAGATGAGATATCTAATCAAGTGGGGCACAAAGAAGCACTTAAAAATGCTCCAGACCACGATTCAGATTATTTTAGAGTACCAAAATTTATAGATAAAAAAAGTTAGTATGCTAAAACTTGCATTGGTTGGTGCAACAGGGCTTGTAGGCCGTGAGATGATAAAAGTATTGGAAGAAAGATTCCCATCCACCGACTTCGATTTTTTTCCAGTTGCCTCAGAAAAATCAATTGGAAAAAAAGTAATACTAAATGGAAAAGAATTCCCGGTTTTATCTCTGCAAGCTGCTGTAGATAATAAGCCAAATGTTGCCTTATTTTCTGCCGGCGGTTCTGTTTCTATAGAATGGGCACCAAAATTTTCGGCGGTTGGATGTTTTGTAATTGATAACTCTTCTGCTTGGCGCATGCATCCCGAAATTCCTTTGGTGGTTCCTGAAATCAATCCTAATGAAGTATCACATAACACTAAAATTATTGCAAATCCAAACTGCTCAACCATACAACTGGTGGTTGCTCTAAATTTATTGCATCAAAAATTTAAACTCAAAAGATTGGTGGTTTCTACTTATCAATCTATTACAGGCACTGGAGCAAAAGCAGTTCATCAACTAGAAAACGAAAGAAGAGGCATTGAAGCAGAAATGGTTTATCCTTATCAGATAGATAAAAACTGCATTCCGCAATGTGATTCTTTCACGGATAACGGATATACGAAGGAAGAACTTAAAGTAATAAACGAGACTAAAAAAATATTTAATTCTCCAGAAATTTCAATTACTTGTACCGCAGTAAGAGTGCCAGTTGTTGGCGGACATTCTGAAAGTGTGAATGCAGAATTTTTTGAATCTATTGGCCTTTCTCAATTTAGAGAAACAATTGTTAATACACCAGGCATAAAAGTTTATGATCATCCTGAAACCTTGTTGTATCCAATGCCGATAAATGCCAAAGGGAAAGACCATGTTTTTGTAGGAAGAATTAGAGAAGATTTAGAACAAAAAAACACTTTTAATTTATGGATTGTTGCCGATAATCTTCGCAAAGGTGCTGCCACAAATGCAGTGCAAATAATGGAATTGTTGATTGAGAGAGTATTGGTTTCATTAAGCTAAAATAATTTTAAAAAATAGCTAATTCACTAAAAACAAAAAAGTAATTTTAATTGAATAGCTCAGTATTATTTTCTTAATATAACCTTTGTGGACCTTTGTGATTTCTTTGTGAAACTTTGTG
>JBAXQC010000025.1:0-35210 GCA_037131955.1 Bacteroidota bacterium | reverse complement strand
CAAACTTATCACTACCAATAGAACTATTGTCGCCTTTTCCATCTTCTATTTCGCCAGTAGCATATATAATAGCGATTTTATTGGAGGAAATAGAAGAGTCGTCATTTTTTGAAACACTTGAATAATTGGAAAGTGTAATTAAAGTTGGGTTTTTTTCTGAAGCTTCGCCATTGATTTTTTTTAATTCTTCAAGCACTTCATCTCTGTATAAAAGATTATCTACCATTTTATTTTTAAATGCATCTTTTGCATTTTTTAATTCTAAAACTTGCGCCATTTGATTTAAATTCTCTTCTGATATTTTTCTAGATTTTGAAACAGCCTCAGTAATTATTTTCCAAAAAGCATTTTGAAATGTTCTTACTTGTAATCGGTTGGCATTGCTCATTTTTTCTTCTAAAAAAGGCTCTACAGCACTTTTAAATTTTCCATGACGAATTACTTGAGGCTGAACTTCTAATTTTTCTAATGCATTTTTAAAAAATGCCAAATCAGTTCTCAATCCAATCCATTCCATAGAACCCTGAGGATTTAAATAAATTTTATTGGAAATAGAAGCTAAATAGTATGTTTTTTGAGAATAATAATCGGCATAACTTACAATAGTTTTTTTTGTCTCTTTGAACTTTTCTAATGCCTCTCTAATTTCGTATGTACTTGCAAAACCTGCTGGAACATCATTTAAGTCTAAAAATATTGCTTTTATTTTATCATCCTTTGCAGCATATTTTATATTTTCGAGAATATCATTTAGTCCTAAAACTTTGGAAGAGTTCATGCTAGAAAAGCTAAAATTTTCGAATGGGTTATCAGAAGCTCTATCTTTTATTGTTCCAGAGAAAGAAATGTGCAAAATAGAATTTTTTGAGAGTTTGTCGGATTTGTTATCGTCGCCACCGTGTATAAATGATCCAATTATAGCAGCAAATATCAAAAAAATAACTGCCATAGAAAGTAAAAATCCAAGCATGGAGGCGAAAATAAATTTGAAAAATTGTTTCATTTTATAAGTTTGTTTTGTGAGGAATATTAGATAATAATAATTAGAATTGCAATGTTAAGAAAAACTCAATAATTCTTTTAATCTTAAAGTGTGATTTATATATTATTAGGAACAAATTTAGGCAACAAGCTATCAAACTTAAGTAATGCTATTGAAAAGCTGAGATCTTTTTCATTGTTTATAAATAGAACATCATCCATTTATAAAACAGCAGCCTGGGGAAATACAAACCAAGATAGTTTTTTAAACCAAGTTTTGGAAATTGAGACAAAAATAGATCCACAAGAGTTACTAAAAATTTGTCTTTCAATTGAAAAAGTGATGGGAAGAATTAGAAATGAAAAATGGGAAGCAAGAATTATCGACATAGACATACTTTTTTATAACGATTTAATATTTACAAGCAAAGAGTTGAATATTCCACACGAATTCTTGCACAAAAGAGGATTTACTTTGCAACCATTGGCAGAGTTAAATCCAAATTTAATCCATCCAGTATTAAAAAAAACAATAAGAGAGTTATTAGATAATTGCGAAGATAATTTACGTGTAGAAAAATTTTAGTTAGCATTTAAACAGTAAAACCAAGCACCAACAAATCGTCTACTTGTTCTTCTGTACCCATCCAATTAATTAGTTCTTTTTCTAGCAATTCTGATTGTTGAAACATTGGTAAATGGCTGATGGAAGATAAAAATGTTCTAAATCTTTTTGTTAGAAATTTTTTTCCTTCAAGTCCACCAAATTGATCACAATATCCATCAGTAAACATGTAAATTTTATCTCCTTTCTCTAAAAATAGTTCTTGTTCCTCAAAGAAATAATCAAAAGCAGTAAAGCCACCAATAGCCGTCTTATTTTGTTTAAATTCATTAATTTCTCTTACAGAATTAGTAATTATCCAAAGTGGTCTATTAGCGCCAGAATACCTAACTCTTATTTTGCCAGTTTTTAAATAAGCAATTTGGCACAAACAAATATCCATACCGTCTCTAGTGGTTTCTGTATCGTTAGTTTCAGAATCAGAATACTCTGCTGATTGCCTTAATGAATCTTTAATCGATTGATTAAGTAGTTTTAATATTTTTCCTGGATGACTTGTTTTTGTTGAACAATCAGTAATTCTATCTATTCCAATCATACTCATCAATGCTCCTGGCACACCATGGCCAGTGCAATCGGCAACAGCCACCAAATATAATTTATCTATACCTTCTTCATTGTTTGGATATTCATCTTTAGTAAACCAATAAAAATCGCCACTTACTATATCTTTTGGATTAAAAAATATGAAAGAATCTTTAAAAAGCTTTTTAAGTTCAAACTCTGGTAAAAGAAATGCCTCTTGAATTCTTTTTGCATAATTTATGCTGTCTGTGATATCTCTATTTTTTTTGTATAAAATGCTATTTATATTTTCAATTTCTTTTGTTCTTTCAGTTACTTTGGATTCCAACAATTTGTTCTCTTTTTTTAGTTGAATTTCACGCCTTTTAATAAAAGTATATATCAGTGAGAAAAATAAAATTGTGCTTAATGAATAAAACCATTTTGTTTTATAAAATGGAGGTGAAATAGTTATTTTTAATTCAATTCCTTTTTCATTCCACACGCCATCGTTGTTAGATGCTTTTACTTTAAAAATATAATCGCCTGGATCTATGTTTGTATAATTTGCAAATCGTCGTTGGCCACTGTATATCCAATCATTATCAAAACCTTCTAACTTATAGGCAAATTGATTTTTTTCAGGTGATGAATAATCTAACGCTACAAAATCTATTGAAAAAATATTTTGAGTGTAGGAAAGATTGATTTGTTTTTTAAAGGTAATATTTGTATCTAATTTTAATTCAGAGCCAAAAACTTTAAAATTGGTTAACGATACAATTGGTGATTTTGTATTCATAGTAAGTTTTTTTGGATTAAAATAAACTACACCATTTATTCCACCAAAGTATAACAAATTGTTTTTATCCTTGAACCCAACGCCAAAAGTAAAATCATTACATGGCAGCCCATCAGAACTTAGGTAGGTTTTTATTGTAAACCATTCTTTTTCATTCTCGCCAATTTCATTAAAATCTTTAAGATTTAAGAATTTATCGCTAACTTTTATCTTATATATTCCCTTTGTAGTGCTTGCCCATAAATTATTCTTATCTTCCATTAGAATAGACATAATGTTTTCATTGAGCAGTCCGTTTTGTAAATTAAAATTAAAATACTTGGGTTTAGATTTTATGTTTTCGGCAAGTTCAAATCCGTTTGGAATAAAATCTATTCCATCGCCATTATACCCTAGCCAAATTCTTCCTTTGTCATCAGATTGAATATTTAAGATATCTTGATTGCTTATTAATGGATTTTCAATTGCACGAACGACATTAAAAGCTTTATCTAATATAATTAATCCTTTGTTTACACTACCAGCTATAAAATATTTTTCTCCAAGAGTGGTAATGCAGTTGAACCAAACATGACTTAAATTAGCTAAAGTTTTGCTGTTTTCAAATGAATATTCAACATTTGTTTTTAAGTCGATATACGAAAGGCTGCCGCCATAGTTTACAAAAATAATTTTATTATCAAATTCATTTATCCTTATTACTGCTTTTTGATTTTTTTCTGATTTTTGAAAATTTATTTTTTTAAAGATACCAGACTTTTTGTCTCCTCTAAATACACCAAGTTGAGTCCCAAAATAAACAAAATCACCTTTCTCAAAAATAGAATATGCATAGGTTCCTAATGCTTTAAAGTTTTTATTAAAATCTTTGCTTGTTTTTACATTTGTTTTTAACTCTCCTCCCGTTAATCCACACCAATATTCGTTTTTTTCATTTAGAAAAATAGACGCAGCCAGTGTGTTGTCAACAATCTCATACTCTGTTGAAGTATTGAATAGAATATTAAACGGATAAAGCTGAAAATTAATTTGCACCAAACCACCACCGGTGCAGGTTAACCAAATATTTCCCTGAAAATCCTCAGTAATACTTGTTACTTTATTATAGAGGTTATTTGTACGTTTAAAAATAGATTCCTCAAAGGGTAGAAATTCTTGGTTGTTGCTTTCTTTATAAAACAAACCCATATCTTCCGTTCCCGCCCAAATTCTGTTTTTACTATCTTTAAAAACACACTTTATTTTTAACTTCTCTAGTGATTTTATTTTTTTTACTTTCAGGTTTTTTGTATCAAGAATAAATGCTCCATTTTGTCTTGTTCCAATCAATAAATTTTCATCTTTGTCAAAGCAAAGACTTGTAATGTTTGTAATTTCAATTTCGTTTGATTCAATTATTACTTTTTCTGGTTTTATAGAATTGTTTTTTAAAATGTACAAGCCATTTCCATCTGTTCCGAGCCAGGAATTATTTTGCTTGTCATTAACAATACTAAAAATGGCTTCTATGATATCAGATTTTACATTTTTACATGAAGATGAATTTGTTTCTCCGACAAAAAACTTGCCACGATAACCTCCTAGCATTATTTTACCATTTAAATTTTGGTTTATGCAAAGTATACCGTTAGCTTCGGTTTTGTAGGTAGAATCTAATTTTAGTTCAATTCTTTGAATCTTGTTTTTTACTTTATCAATCCTGTTTAATCCATTGGAAGTACCCACCCAAATTCTGTTTTCCTTGTCTTCAAAAAGAGCTGTAATGTCGTCAAAACCCAGAGAATTTTTGTTTTTCTTATCGTTGGTGTATAAATCAAAATTATACCCATTAAATTTATTTAATCCTGCTTGAGTTCCTATCCAAATAAAATTGCTTCTATCAACTAAGACTGCTTGTCCAAAATTTTGAACAATACCATTGTCTTGATTATAAATTTTTATTCTAGCATTCTTAATCGATTGAGAATTAACTTTTAAGGAACATGCATGCACAAGAAAAAGAAGTAATATATTCCGAAAGAAGAAAGTAATTTTATTCACAAAAATTATTAAATGATTTGGTAAAAGTAACAAAGTCAATCATTTTAGCAAAAAATTTAAATCCTGTTTTTAACTTTGGCAAAATTTTGTTTTTAATGAAATATATAATTCACTTGTTTTTAGCATCGTCTTTATTAGTTGTTGCATGTTCAAATAAACCTGTTGGAAACTCCAGGGTAAACTTAAAAATAGAAAATTCTGCAAACAAAAAAGTTGTTCTGCAACATTTAACAAACTCAGCAGTAAACGCCATCGATTCTGCACAAATAAATGCAAATGGCGAAATGTCATTTGGATTAGATCTAACAGAAATTGGATTTTACAGACTTTATTTTGATAAAAATAGCTTCGTTGTTTTTATATTATCACCTAACGATAAAATAACTATTGAAGGGAAATTTCCCAATTTAATGCAAACCACAGTAATCAAGGGTTCCATTGATAATGAACAGTTAAGGATAGGTTCATTGCTTATGCAAAGTAATTATCAAAAATCCGATAGTCTGCAAAAAGTTTTTCAGGCCAATCAAAATAATCCTAATGGTCAAGAAATGCTTGCAGGTTTAACTGCACAATATGAAAGTTTAATGAAATTAGAAAATGATTTTATTAAAGGTTTAATTGATAAATATCCTGATTCATTTTTTAATCTGGCTTTTATAGAGAAGTTAGATAAAGAGAAAGATATAGAGTATTACAGTAAGTTGGACAAAGGCTTACAAAAAAAATACCCCAGTTCCGATTACGTTAAATCGTTTCATAGTAACGTGCAAGAACTAATGAAACTAATGCCTGGCTCTCCTGCACCTGAAATTGATTTGCCGGGGGTAGATGGAAAAAATATTAAGCTTTCATCCCTGAAGGGGAAAGTTGTTCTCATTGATTTTTGGGCTTCTTGGTGTAAACCGTGTAGAATGGAAAATCCAAATGTTGTAAAAATGTACAATAGATTTAAAGATAAGAACTTTACAGTTTTTAGCGTTTCATTGGACAAACAAAAAGAAAATTGGATAGAAGCAATTTCGAAAGATAATTTAACTTGGCCAAATCACTGTAGCGATTTAGCTTTTTGGAGCTCTGCAGTTGTTCCGCTATACAATATTCAAGGTATTCCTTTAACCGTTTTAATTGACAAAGAAGGAAAGATTATTGCTAAGAATTTGCGTGGCCAAGAATTAGAACAAAAATTGGAATCTATTCTAGCTAAGTAATGATTCTTGAGCCGGGAAAAAAAATATTTTTTGCTTCAGATTTTCATCTGGGAGTGCCAAGTGAGCAGGCCTCTGTTGAACGAGAAAAGAAAATTATTTCTTGGTTAAATAGCATAGAAAAGGATGCTCAAGAAATTTATTTGATTGGCGATGTTTTTGATTTTTGGTTCGAGTATAAAAAAGTTATTCCCAAAGGATTTGTTCGATTACAATCAAAAATAGCTCAATTGTGCGACAACGGCATAAAAGTTCATTATTTTACTGGTAATCACGACATGTGGGTTTTTGAATATTTTAGTAAAGAACTGGGTGTTAAAATGCATTACAAAGAAATTGAGATTGAAATAAATTCAAAAAAATTTTTTATAGCACATGGCGATGGACTTGGTCCGGGTGATAATGGATATAAATTTATAAAGAAAGTTTTTTCAAATCCGGTTTGTAAATTTCTGTTTAGATGGATTCATCCCGATTTAGGTATTGCACTAGCAGATTTTTGGTCGGGCAAAAGCAGGAGCAAAAACGGACCAACAGATGAAATATATTTAGGAAAAGAAAACGAATGGCTTGCAATTTTTTGCAAAGAAAAATTAAAAGAAAAATATTTCAATTACTTTATTTTTGGGCACCGTCACTTAGTTATTGATATTGAAGTGGGAGATAATTCACGTTATATAAATTTGGGAGATTGGTTTAAGTCGTGTAACTATGCTATTTTTGATGGCGAAAATTTAATTCTAAAAGAATACATTATTTAATATGGCTATTGTTGCACCATCAATTTTATCAGCAGATTTTGCAAATATTCAACGAGATGTGGAGATGATAAATTCCAGTGAAGCCGATTGGTTTCATATTGATATAATGGACGGCGTTTTTGTTCCAAACATTTCATTTGGTTTTCCAGTACTAAAAGCAATTCAAAAGCATGCAAAAAAGCCATTAGATGTTCACCTAATGATTGTGGAACCCGAAAAGTTTTTTGAGGAGTTTAAAAAGGTTGGGGCACAAATTTTATCAGTTCACATAGAAGCTTGTACACATCTTCACCGAAGCATACAACAAATAAAATCCTTAGGAATGAAAGCCGGCGTAGCAATTAATCCGCATACACCTATTTTTATGCTAAAAGAAATTATTGCAGATATAGATTTAGTATGTATGATGAGTGTTAATCCGGGATTTGGTGGCCAAATGTTTATAGATAATACCTATTCAAAGATAATAGAACTAAAAAGTTTAATTGCAGAAAAGTCATCCCAAGCATTAATTGAAATTGACGGAGGCGTTTCGTTAAGCAATTATAAAAAATTACTAGAATGTGGCGCTGATGTTTTAGTTGCAGGCAATACAGTTTTCTCTAGTTCTGATCCAATTCAAACAATTTTTGAGCTAAAAAATGTCTGAATATTCTCAAGAAAAAAGTTTGAATATTAAACAGTGGGCAGAAGAGGATAGGCCACGTGAAAAATTAATTCTTAAAGGAAGACAGGCTTTAACTGATGCAGAATTATTGGCAATTATTATTGGCTCAGGAACTCCAAAAGAAAGTGCGGTAGAACTTTCAAAAAAAATTTTATCACTAGCAAACAATAATTTATTTTTATTGGGTAATTTAACTTTGGAAGATTTAAAAAAAGTAAAAGGAATTGGCGAAGCAAAAGCCATTTCAATTGCTGCGGCATTAGAAATTGGGAGAAGAAGGAAAGAATCCGAGCCTCCAAAAAAGTTAAAAATAGATTCAAGTAAATCTGCTTATGAATATATCTATCAAGATTTATCAGATTTGCCTCACGAAGAATTTTATGTGGTTTATTTAAAACGTTCAAACGAGGTAATTGAAAAAATGTCCTTGAGTAAAGGAGGATTAGCAGGAACTGTTGTTGATGTTAGAATTATTTTAAAAAGGGCAATAGAATTACAGGCAAGTGCCTTGGTTCTGTTTCATAATCATCCAAGTGGAAACCTAAAACCTAGTGGAGCTGATTTAGATATTACTAAAAAAATTATTGAAGCAGGTAAATTTATGGACATTTCTGTTTTAGATCATCTAATAATTGGTCATAACAAATACCTAAGTTTACGGGATGAAAATCTTATTTAGTCTAAATTTCTTTGTGAATTTTTAATCTTCATACATTTTAAATGAAAACAAATGTAACTTAGAAGAATTAATTAGTGTTAGATTTTTTATTGCATTATAAAAAGGTTTTTATTTATCACCATAAAAGTATTATAAATTGAAAACTACGTTTCTTTTGCTACTGAGCGTTTCTTGTGAAATGTTATTATGCAATAGGATTCAAACTGTTTTTTAATGTAAAATGAATTTAATGTTAATAAGTGCATTTTGATAGTAATTAAAAACTAAAATTTTGGTTAAAAAAAAACAAGCTGTTATTGCCTCTTTGTGGGAACTGATGGGGAAAATTTCAGGTAATATTATCAGCTTTGCTTTTTCTGTTGTACTTGCAAGATTACTCAATCCAGAAGATTTTGGAACAATTGCAATTTTAATTGGAATAATAAATATTGCTTCTTCTTTATGGGATGCTGGTTTAGGCAGTGCATTAATTCAAAGGAAGGAAGTAAATGAGTCGCATTACGCCAGTGCACAATTTTTTAATGTTACTATAGGATTTATTCTTTTTGTATTATTTTATTTTTCGTCGGAATTACTGTCAAAGTTTTATTCAAAAGAAAATTTAAAATCGTTGTTCGAAGCAATGTCTTTGTTGTTTATTATAAATGCTTTTGGACACATTTATCGTGCAAGATTAAGAAGAGATTTGAATTTTGCAATTATCACAAAAACTACTTTAGCAGGAGTTATAGTTGGTGGGTTACTAAGTATTTATTTAGCTTTAAATGGATTTGGAATTTGGAGTTTGGTATTTCAATATTTGAGCTCTGCTTTTGTGTCAAACCTATTACTTTATTATTATTTAAGAGGCGTAAAAACTAGTTTCTCCTTTTCATTAAAAAGCCTCAAAGAATTATGGAACTACGGATTTAAAATGTTCATAACAAATATGATTGAGGTTGTAGTGGGAAATATTGACTCCTTAACAATAGGAAAACTTTTTGCCCCCTCAGTTTTAGGTGTTTACTACAGAGCAAAATCATTAAATACTTTTGTTGTAGAATATTCTGCAAGCAGCATAATGAATGTGTATTTTAGAGTTGCAAGTCATTATCAAGATAATTTAGTGGAGTTAGGTAAAATTTATAACAGAATAAGTTCCATGCTTTTTTTTACAACTAATTTTATGGTTGGCTTTCTTTTTCTAACTAACAAAGAAATTATTACGCTTGTGTTTGGCTCAAAATGGATTGATGCCTCGTATTATTTTGATTTTATTGTGATAAGCAGTCTAACTCTGCCGGTTAGTTATTTAACATTGAATACTTTAAGTGGTATTGGAAAGTCAGGAATTATGTTGAGGCTAAAAATAATTACAAGAACTATTTATTTATTTAATTTTATTATTGGTTTTTCTTTTGGAATTAAGGGATTTATAATAGGACTTGTTTTTGTAAATTTTATTAATTTTGGAATTGAATTATGGACATTATCAAGATATTTGAATTTTGATTTTCTAAATAAAATTTTAAAATTGGGTTTACAACTGATTACCTTTTCACTGCTTGTTTTTATCTCTCACTATTTAAAATCGGTGTTTCATCTTGAAAACAATAGTTTTAATGTTTTACTTGGCTTCGTAATATATTCTATATTGTTTTTTTCTAGTGCCTTTTTACAAAAAAATGAAGGCTTAGGCAATATTGTTTTGGAATTGAAAAAGATTAGAAATAAGGCATGAAGAAACTATTAATAGTGATGAATGATTTTGTTTCAGGTGGATGTGAAACTCAAATTTTTAATCTTTACAGAGATTTAAGATCATACGATAACTATGAATTCACATTTTTATACCTGGGGAAATTAAATCATGATTATTACAATTTGATAAAAACTGAGTTTGAAGAGTTGCAATTGATTCACTTTGATAGTTTTCTTGTTGCTAAATCTTCTTTAGATTTTTATTTGGCATACTTTAAACTCTATAGGTTATTAAAACGTGGAAAGTTTGATGTAATAATTCCATTTCATAGAAATACCTCTGTTATTTTTGGTGTGGTAAATTTTTTTCTAAGAAAAAAAAGTTTCTTTCAGGAAAGAGGTGGAAATTTAAACTTAGTCAGCAAAATAAGCGGATTATTCTTGTATTTGCTTAAAAGATCTAATTTAATTTTTGTTGCAAACAATTTTAGTTCTGGCGAAATATTAGCAAAAAAATTAAATATTAATTTGAATAGAGTTCATGTTATTTACAATGGAATTACTAGCGAAAAGAAGAAAACTACTGATAAGTTTGCACTAGATAAATTAAATTTAAACGAAAACACTCAGATACTAACATTTGTGGCAAATTTCTACCCAGAAAAGGAACATGAATTTTTAATAAATAGTATCTATGAATATGGAAATTTATTAACCAGTAATATCTTACTGCTTTTGGTTGGCAACGACAATGGAAGTGGTAGATTAAACTCTGTAAAAAATTTAGTTCAAAAGTATAAGTTGACAGATAAAATAATGTTTGTAGAAAACTTATATGATGTTCAATCTGTTTATGAAATAACTGATTTAGCTTTATTTTGTAGTAAAAGCGAAGGATTAGCAAATGTATTAATTGAATATTTGAAGTTTGAATTGCCTATTGTAGCTTCTAGAATCCCAGTATTTGAGGAGGTTTTGGGTAAAAACTATCCTTACTTTTACGATTTAAATGACGGCAAAGGTTTAATTATTAAAATTGAAGAAGTGTTGAAAAAAAAGGATAGAAAAGAAGATGCCAAAAGTTTTTCTCAAACTCAAATGCATAAATTTGATTTAACTAAAATGATAAATTCCTATAAGCAATTAATTGATGAAGGTGAATGAATTATATAACTCCTTTTTACGCCATATAAAGGACAAATTGCGATTTTTGTTTTCAGTAAAATATTATTCTAAGAATTTTGAAAAATTTAAAGAATATAATTTAAAGCCTGATTTCTACAAAAACAGAAAACATGGTCTTTCCGCAATGATGAGAATAAAAAATGATGAAGACTGGATTTTTTATGCAATTACTTCAATTGTTGATTATGTGGATGAAATTGTAATTGTTCTTCAAAATTGCACAGACAATACTGAAAAAATTATTAGAGAAATTAAATCTGAAAAGATAAAAATTTATTATTTCCCATTTGATAGCTTTCCTTCTGGCAAGTACCACGAACGATTTTTAAAAAATTCTATTTTTAATCGTGCTTACTACTACAACTATGCTCTGGCGCTTACAAGTTATTCTTATGTTTGGAAATGGGATGGCGACCATGCAGCATACGAGAGTAGGGTAAAAGAATTAAGAGAAATTATTGATTCAAAAAATATTGATATAATTCATTACCAAGCCTACGATATTTTTGGTTTGGATCTAAAGTATTTATGCAAAGACCCTTTGTGCTCCAATGAGCCTGCTATTTTCCGTGTTAACAGAAAAACTTTTTACTTTTCTTCTTTCGTTTGCGAAAAGTTTAGTTATCCAATAAACATTAGGTTCCGTAAAATAAAAATATTTAATTACAGCAAACCACTTTCTATTCACTTTAAATATGCAAAAGGTGAAGAATCAATTGGAAAAGGGTGGCCCAATAACTGGCAGAAAGATGAGTATTTTAAAAGTATTGCCAATAGAAAAAGTAAGGGCGAATTATTTACTGACGAATATCCGGAGGTAGTTAAAAAGTTCTATTTCAAAAATCCAGAATAGCTAAAAACTTTTGCTTTAAAATCTATTTTATTCTCCAATTTAAATCATGTCTTCTGTTTCTGCCATTACTAATTTACAACAAGTCCTTCAAATAGAAAAAGAAGAAGAAAAGAACATTTTTCTAAAACAGTTAACTAAGAGTTCAATTTCCGAAAGAGTAAAACAGGGCATTACCTGGTTTCCTTTAAGATTAAGTAATGTGGAATACGGTTTGGGTGAATACCTGATTTTTGAATTTGAAAGAGATAAAAAACAACAAGATGTAAGTTTTTTTCAGATTGGAAAAACTGTAGAAATATTTTCTGAAAACGGAAAAGATAAAAGGAGTTTAAAAGGTGTTATAAAAAGTATGCAACGTAACCGTGTGGTGGTTTCTACCACCTGCGATGAAATGCCAGATTGGATAGACGATGACACCACAGGTTTAAACATGGTGTACGATGAATTTTCATTTAGAGAAATGGAATTTGCATTAAAAAGATTGTTAGATACTACAGATAAAAACATCGCAAACCTAAGAGACATTGTTTATGAAGACAAACAATTTAGTTTTGAAAATGAATACAACGTGCAAATTTCAACATTAAATACTACCCAAAACAAAGCTGTTAACCTGTGCTTAAATGCCAGAGATTTCGCAATTGTTCACGGTCCTCCAGGCACAGGAAAAACAACCACCATAATTGAATTTATTTGCGAGGCAATTAAGCACGAAGAGCAAATTCTAGTATGTAGCCCCAGTAATTTAGCGGTAGATTTATTAGCAGAAAAATTACTAGCGAGAGGAATAAACGTTTTGAGGATGGGTAATCCAACAAGAATCTCTGAAGAAATTTTGTCCATAACATTAGATGGTCAATTGATGGCTCATAATTCTTATAAAGAGCTAAAAAACTATCGAAAACAGGCAGAAGATTATAGAGTTTTAGCAAGAAAATATAAGCGAAATTTTGGTCCTCAAGAAAGAAATCAAAGGCAATTACTTTTTCAAGAATCTAAATCTCTATTAAATGAAGCCAGAGAAATAGAAGAGTTTATTGTGCAGCAAAGCATAAACAAAGCACAAGTAATTTGTGCTACCTTAGTTGGAGCATCTAATCAATATCTTCACAACAAAAAATTTAAAACGGTAGTAATTGATGAAGCTGCTCAAGCTCTGGAGCCTGCATGTTGGATTCCTATGCACAAAGCTCAAAGAGTAATTTTAGCAGGAGACCATCTTCAATTGCCGCCAACAGTAAAAAGTAAAATTGCAGAAGCTGGAGGTTTGGGAATTACGCTGATGGAGAAACTTATGAAACGTCAAGGTATTAGCGTTACTCTAGAAACTCAGTATCGTATGAACGAACAAATAATGGAATTCCCTTCTAATAAAGTTTACAACGGTGTATTAAAAGCTCATGAATCTGTTGCTAGTTCATACTTGTTAAATGGAAATCCTTTAAATTTTGTTTGGCCTCCATTAGAATTTATTGATACTGCCGGTTGTGGTTTTGATGAGTTTATGCACCCCGAAACAAAAAGTGTAAACAATCCCGAAGAAGCTGCTTTGTTGCTTGATCATTTAGCCGGATTATTACTAAGCTTGCAAAAGGAAAGGTCTAATTTCCCAGATTATTCTGTAGGAATAATTTCACCTTACAGTCAACAAGTTCAGGTTTTAAATGCATTAATTGAAGAACATCCAATTTTAAAAGATTTTAAAAATATAAGAGTAAAAACTATTGATGGCTTTCAAGGAAGAGAAAAGGACATTATTTATTTGAGTTTAGTTAGAAGTAACCCTCAAGCAGAAATAGGTTTTTTGCAAGACTTACGAAGGATGAATGTAGCACTTACAAGAGCAAAATATAAATTAGTTGTTGTGGGCGATAGTGCAACAATTTGTAGTCATCCTTTTTATGAGGCATTTGTAGATTATTGCCAAAACAAAGGAATAAATAAATCTGCTTGGGAATTTATGCACCTAAAAGACAATCATTAATTGGTAACAATAAATTTTTTCTTTATTAAATTATTTCCGGCTTTTAATTGAAGAAAATATATCCCAGGCAAATACTTTTTAGAATCCAAATCTAACGTAAAATTTATAAGTCCTGCTTGTTTTTGCTCAGGGAAAAACCGCTCAATTAATTTTCCTGAAGCATCAAAAATATTCCATTCTAGATCGTAGTTATTGTCAAGAAAAATTTCCATAATTAATTTATCTTTTGCCGGATTTGGAAAAATTCTTGATTTGTCAATACTGAAATAAGTAAAAAAAACATTGTCGCAACTTTCAGCACTTATTGTCCTGTGAACTTTTTGAGAACAATTTATACCTTCTATACTTTTATTAATTATTGTAGTTGTGCCATCGATGTTTTCTTGGCTTAATATTCTTTTGGTTTGCCCTTTAGAAATTGAGAAGTTCATTACATCTGAAATAGAAATTACATGCGAAAGTTGTGTTCCATGCCCTAGCTCATGGGTAATTACAGAACAATAATCAAATTGATTATTGCCAGGTAAATTAATTGAAGTATTCCAAATGCTAGTATCTAAAATTTTAATTTCCATGTTTTTTAAATACCAATCATTTCCGTTGCACGAAGAAAAATTGCTATAACAAATCCCTAATACCCCCTCATTTAATTCACCATTTTGTGCAAAAGATATTGTACTTTCATTTTCTAAAGATGTTGAACTATTTAATGTAAAATTTATACCAGTATTGCATCTCCAATTCAAAAGGGCTTCTGTTGTTCGGTTATAAAATGATGTGTCTGTTTTTAGTTTTCCTTCAATTGAAAAAAAATAGCCACCTGTAGCAGAGTTATCAATAAGTACAGGTAAAAATGTTTTGTTATCTTTTATATAATTTGTTCTAGACCAACTTATAGCTAATGGCGCTGAATTAAATGTTGCAGAATTTGTTTCAACCTTAAAAATACCACTTCCAGCATTTGATGGAACCTTTACCATGATTTTTGTATTACTCCAAGAAATATAATCTGTAATTAGCGGTTCTATAAACGTTACTCCTCCATCGTTAGCATTTTTAAATAGAACCCTCGAATTGCTTTTTGAGTTGCCAAAGTTGTTTCCATTAATTGTTAAAGTACTATTAGTGCCTGCGGTAATTTCTGTAGGACTAAATGAAACTATCTGAGAAGCTAAGGGTAAACTCGTTAATTTGTTTGAGGAATCAATTTTTATTTTTGTATTTTTTAAAATATTTATCTGCTGTATCAATTGATTTTCGAAAGAGTAAATGCCAAAAAAATATGCTACAGAATCATTTTCTATAAATGTCATACAGCCCTGCAAACCCGAGGCTAGTTTAAATTCTTTTGATTGTATATCCTTTGCAAAAATCAAGTACTTATTTGATGAATTAAATTCTAAGTTAGGATACACAAAAGTTGCTTTGTTATTAATTTCTCCTCCATCAGAAATTAGAAAAAGTGTATCAGAAACTATTGTTCCAAACAGTTTTTGTTCCACCAAAAAATAATTTTTTGTAAATATTTTATCGTTTCTCTCAAAACATTCTCTTTTTAAAAGATGTGCTGTAAAAATGTAATTAGAATGTTGTATAGTTTTTTGCAATGGTATTTCAAACATAGCACAACCAGCAAATGTTTTGTTTACAAAGTATACAACGCAACTAATAAAAAATAAAAATATTTTAACTACTTTCATTCTGCCAATGAGTTTATTCCACTTATAAAACCTGTTGTCCAAGCTGCTTGAAAATTAAATCCACCGGTTACTCCATCCACATTTAATATTTCGCCTGCAAAAAATAACCCTTTGCATAATTTGCTTTCCATTGTTTTAAAATTTATTTCCTTTAAATCAATGCCTCCTGCTGTAACAAATTCTTCTTTAAATGTTGTTTTTCCGTTTGCAACATAGATGTCGCAACTGATTATTTCTCTTAGTTTATTTAATTGTTTATTAGAAATTTCTGCAAGAATACTATCCGGATTTATTTCTGCCTTTGCTAAAAAATACCTCCAAAGTCTTTCAGGAAAAACAGAATTCAGGTTCAATATTTTTTTCTTTCCATTGTTATTTTTTTCCAAAACAAAATCTAAAGTTTTATATTCATCCAATTCATCCATCCAATTTATTTCAATAGAATATTCATAGTTCTTTTCTTTGAGCCAAATTGCTGCAAAGGCCGAAAGTTTTAATACAGCTGGGCCACTAAACCCCCAATGTGTAATTAACAATGGGCCATAAAATTCAAATTTAGAATTTAAAATTTTTACCTTTGCATTCTTAACACTTATCCCCATTAAATTGGATAAATTTTTATCCTTTACATTAAAGGTAAAAAGCGAAGGACTTGGTTCTATTATTTTATGACCACTAAAACTTAACCAATTGTATGCATCTTTTTGAGGATATCCACCGCAAGCAATAACTAGTTTTTTTGTTCTATAAACAGATTCAGCATTTGAAAAATGTAATTCAAAAAAATCATTAATTTTTTTTACCTCTATCTTTGTCTGAGTTATTATCTTTATGTTTAGGTCCTGTGTTTTTTTTAACAGTGCATCAACAATTGTTTGAGATTTATTGCTTGATGGAAACATTCTTCCGTCGGGTTCTGTAATAATTTCAACACCATTTTTTTTAAACCATTCAATGGTTTCTTTCACAGAAAATTGATAAAAGGCACTTAACAATTCTTTGCTGCCTCGTGGGTAATTCTTTATTAATAAATTATTATCTAAACAATTGTGCGTTACATTGCATCTGCCACCTCCACTAATCTTTACTTTTGAAAGTAAGTTTTGAGATTTTTCAAAAAGAATAATTTTCTTGTTGGAAAATTTTTCTGCCGCCGAAATGGCAGAAAAAAATCCCGCGGCTCCACCACCTAAAATTGCTAAATCTATTTCTTGTGCCATCTATTTTACAAATATCTATTTTTAAGAGGTTATGTGATAACGATTAAAGAAATTTTATCAATATATTGTTTATTTGGCAGTGGAAATTACTATACTTGTTTTTTATAATTGAATTAAAATGTCTAAAATAATAATAAACTCCGATAGCGTTCCAAGCCCTATTGGGCCTTATAGTCAAGCTGTATGTTTTGGTAATATTATATATACTTCGGGACAAATTGCATTAGATGCAGATTCCGGTATGTTGGTAAATTCTAACATTGATGAGGAAACAAAAAAGGTTATGCACAACCTAGAAAATCTATTAAGAGAGGCTGGCAGTAATTTTTCCAGAGTTTTAAAAACAAGTATTTTTTTAAAAGATATGGAAGACTTTGCAGCAGTTAATGCTATTTATGCTTCTTATTTTGAAGACAATTTTCCTGCAAGAGAAACGATTCAGGTTTCAAGACTGCCCAAAGATGCAAACGTTGAAATTTCAATGATTGCTTATAAATAATAAGAAATTAAGATTGTAGTTCTGGTTTTTTAAATCTACTAGCTATAATCAAGTCTTTTGTGCCCAAAGAATAGTCATAAAATCCTTTGCCCGATTTTACGCCTAAATGTCCTGCCGTTACCATGTTTGTAAGCAATGGGCAAGGTGCATATTTAGGATTTCCAAAACCTACAAACAAAACGTTTAATATGTTATAGCATACATCTAATCCAATAAAATCTGCCAATTGCAATGGTCCCATTGGATGTGCCATCCCAAGTTTCATTACCGTATCTATTTCTTCTACTCCTGCAACACCCTCATACAATGAATATATTGCTTCGTTTATCATTGGCATTAATATTCTGTTGGATATAAATCCGGGCATATCATTTACTTCTGTTGCAATTTTTCCAAGAGTTTTTGACATTGACATTATTGCATGCGTTGTTTCGTCTGAAGTAGAATAACCTCTAATTACCTCAACTAATTTCATCACTGGCACTGGGTTCATAAAGTGCATGCCTATTACTTTTTCTGGTCGTTTTGTAACAGAGCCAATTTTAGTAATTGGAATAGAAGATGTATTACTTGCTAAAATTGTTTTTTCTGGACACAATTCATCTAATTCCTTAAATATTTTTAATTTTATTTCGAGGTTTTCTGTTGCGGCTTCCACTACCAAATCGGCATCAGAAACTGCACTTTTTAAATCAGATGAAGTAGAAATACTTTGTAAAGTTTGATTGAGCTGGGCCTCAGAAATTGTTCCTTTGCTGAGCATTCTATCCAAATTTTTTTTAATTGTTGCCATTGCTTTTTCTAATGCCAATGGGTTAATGTCTATTAATGTTGTTGCAAAACCATTTTGTGCAAATACATGTGCAATGCCATTACCCATGGTGCCCGAACCTATTACTGAAACTTTTTTCATGTCTATTTTTTAATTGAGGGCTGCAAATCTAATATTATTTTTTTGTGGTTTAAAAACTTCATTTTTCTTAATTAAATTTTATCACAAAAATAAAATACATTTGGCACGATTTTGGTAAAAGCACAAACCGACTTTAAAAATCTATAAATGAAAAAAGTTGTATCAATATTAACAATTTGCTTTATTACTTCAGTGAGTATTATTGCTGCACAAACAAAAGAAAAGCCAGTTGCAGCATCAACTCCGTCTTCAACTCCAGTTTCGGGTGCAGAAATCTCTTTCGAAAAGGAAATTCATGATTATGGCACCATTGATCAAGGTGCAAATGGAGTTTATGAGTTTAAATTTAAAAATCCAGGCAAAGAGCCATTAATCATTACAAATGCTACCGGAAGCTGCGGTTGCACAGTTCCAGTTTGGCCAAAAGAACCAATCTTGCCGGGTGCAACTAGTACCATAAAAGTAAGTTACGATACCAAAAGAGTAGGACCATTTAATAAAACTGTTACCATTGTTTCAAATGCAAAAGAATCTCCTAAAACTATAACAATAAAAGGAGTTGTAAACGCAAAGCCCGAAGAAGAAACCTTTCCTGCAAAAAAAGTTGGAGCAGGAGCACCTCTAGAAAAAAATTAATTAACTAAATATCAAACAAAAAAATCAAAAAAATGAAAAATCTTATCTTATCAGTTGGAATTATGTTCCTTTCTACATTTGCAGTAAAAGCTCAAGATGCTGCACAACCTGCACAAGCTGCACCAAATCCTAATGCTGCAGAAATAGTTTTTGAACAAGAAGTTCTAGATTATGGAACAATTGAGCACAATGCAGATGGCAACAGAGTATTTAAATTTAAAAATACAGGCAAAGAGCCACTAATTATAACAAACTGTGTTGGTTCTTGTGGTTGCACAGTTCCTACTTGGCCTAAAGAACCAATTAAGCCAGGTGCTAGTTCAGAAATTAAAGTTAAATATGCTACTGACAGAGTAGGTGCGTTTGAAAAAACTATCACTGTAAGTTCAAATGCTAAAACTGCTTCTAAGGTTATAAAAATCAAAGGAGTTGTTAAACCTGATGCTGCCCCGGCACAAGGAGGAAACTAACAAATACTATCAAATACCAATTAAACCACAAGGATTTATTTACCTTGTGGTTTTTTTATTTATTTACATTTGAACGAATACAGCTACAAAAACATTCTTAAAATTTCTGTACCATTAATTTTTGGAGGCATTGCTCAAACTTTAATTAACGTTACTGATTCTATTTTCTTGGGACATGTAAGTGTTATTGCATTGGGTGCTTGTGCCATTTCGGGTTTGTTTTATGTTACATTTTTTATGTTGGGTATGGGTTTTTCTATAGGCACTCAAATAATGGTAGCAAAGCTCGATGGCGAAAAAAAATACAGCGAAGTAGGAAAAGTTATTGACCACACTGTTTATTTTTTAGCAGCATTTGCTTGTATAATTTTTGTTTTTTTGTTTTTCTTTTCTGACCTAGTTTTAGCATTTTTTGTTCAATCCAAAGAAGTTTTAAGTGCTAGCATTGCATACCTTAAATACCGGTCTTTTGGTATTTTTTGTGGTTTTTTTATTTTGGTGGTAAGAGCTTTTTTTACAGGAATTTCTCAAACAAAAGTTGTTTTTTATACCACTGTAATTTCCGCAGGTGCCAACGTCTTTTTAAATTACATATTGGTTTTTGGGAATTTTGGTTTTCCTAAAATGGAAATTGAGGGTTCTGCTTTGGCTTCCTCCTTGTCTGAATTGCTAGCTGCAATTTTTGCACTTATTTATACATTAAATTCTAGTGCCCGAATAAAATATTCTGTGTTTAAATTATTAAAGCCTAAGTTAGAAATTTTAAAAGAACTCTTTAATTTATCCGCACCTCTTATGTTGCAAGTATATATTTCGCTTTGCAGTTGGTTTGCATTTTTTTTAATTATCGAAAAAATTGGGTCTCGAGAGCTGGCTTTGTCAAATTTAGTGAGAAATGTATACATGATTTTAATGATTCCTTTGATGGGATTTTCTTCTGCTACAAATACCATTGTAAGCAATTTGGTTGGGAAAGAAAAAAAAGAATTTGTTTTTATTGTTATCAACAGAATCATTAAACTTAGTGTATTGTTTTCCTTAGCTTTGGTGGTAATAAATTTCTTTTTTATAGAGTATATTTTAAGTGTATTCACCAACGATAAAATGTTAATTCTGCAAACAATACCTAGCATTTATGTTGTTAGCGGTTCAATGATGGTTTTTAGTGTTGTATATATTTATTTAAGTGCCGTTTCTGGTTCTGGCTTTACAAAAGAATCTTTATACATTGAAATATTTACATTAATTTTTTATTTATTTGCGACTTGGCTAGCCGCAATTTATCTGCGGCTTTCTATAGAATGGGTTTGGAGCGTAGAATATGTTTACTTTTTGGCAATGGGAATTATGAGTTTTGCTTTTTTAAAAAGAAAATATACTTCATTGCAATATGTATAAAAAGTTTTTTAATTTGAACTATGGTAATATTTTATGATTAAAGAGGTAAAAACAAAACACTTATTTATTGTATTAATTGTTGTCTCTTTTTTATACAATTATCAATATGTTTTAAAATATGGTCCTCGCTCTACACACCAATGGCGACAAGCCGATGCATTGTCAATAAGTTTAAATTATTACAATGAAGGAATGAAGTTTTTTGAACCCAAAATTCATGCTCAATATTCTACTGATGGCAAAGGTGTTGGCGAATTTCCTATTGTGTATTACATCAATGCAATGGTATGGAAAGCAGTTGGTATAAATTATTTTACGCCCAGATTGTTAATTCTTTTGCTCTCTTTTATAGGTTTGTTTTTTTTGTTCAAATCTGGTCAGCTGCTATTAAATGATGGATTTTGGTCTTTAATTTTACCCCTACTTTTTTTAACCTCACCGGTTTATATTTATTATGCCAACAACTTTATTGTAAATATACCAGCTCTTTCCTTTCTGTTTGGTGCTTGGTATTATTTATTAAAATTCAGAGAAAATTTTAAACAAAAATACCTGATTTTTTCTTCCATATTTTTTACTGTTTCTTTTCTATTGAGGTCAACAATGGCAATAGGTTATTTGCCTGTAATTTTTATTTTTTGCCTGGAATTTCTCGGTCTTTTAAAGCCATTAATTTCAAGAAAAAAATTGTTAGATATTTTTGTTTTGTTATTACCCCTTGCCCTAGTTGTTCCATGGTATTTGTTTGCAAAGAGTTACAACAATGCTAATAATTCGGTGTACTTTTTAACCACCATTCGTCCAATATGGATTGGAGAAAATTTGGGCGATATTTGGGTAAAATTTTACAACAATTTACTTCCCAATTTTCACTTTGCTTTTATTGGCGGTCTTATAATTTTGGCCTTTCTTTTTTTAATTGTTTCTGCAAAAAAATTACCCAAACAATTTAATATTCTTTTGATACTTATTGTGCTAGAAATTATTTCATATTTTTTATTGTGGTATGTGCAATTTGATGTTCATGATTATTACACCTTAGATTTTTTTATATTTTTTCCACCAGTTGTGTTGGGTTTTTTGGCCTATCACAAAAACCACAACTCTTTTATGCTTCAGTCAAATAAATTAAAAATTGTAGTTTCTTTAACAACTGTTTTTTTTCTGTTAGGTTGTGCAACAAAAAGTAGAGCAAAGTACAATTCCAAAGATTTTATTTTCAACAAAAGGCTTATCCTCACCAAAGATGAAAACGATTATTGGAATTGGTATCATTGGTATTACAACGAAAGAGGATTAGCCATAGAAACGGTTAAGCCATATTTAAGGAAGATTGGCATAAAAAAAGAGGATTTAGTAATTAGCTTTCCCGATCAGAGCCCAAATATCAGCTTGTTTTTTATGGATCAAAAAGGATTCACCAATTTGTATTATTACGATAAATCTTTAGGAGAAAAAACAGCGATTTATAAACTTAAAGGAGCAAAATATTTAATTTTAAGTGAACCTGATTTAATGCAGGATTCCACGCTTGCTCCTTATTTAAAAAATCAAATTGGAGAATACAAAAACATCAAAATATTTGAATTAAAAAACTAATTAAATTAACTGATAACCCTAAGATGTTTTATAAATAATCTTTCTTAAGACAATCCAAATTGCTTTAAATGATGCAACACATGTTTATAAAGTAGAGTTAAATATTCCTCGTAATTAAGCGGACCAAAAAAAATGTGATTTTCTGTTTCATTCTCTTTTCCTGCAAACCTTTCAAAAAATTTATACAAATTAATTTCTAATTCTTCAATTGCAGCTTCTAATGATTCAAGTCTTGGTTGTTCTGGCGTTTCTGGCATTTGGCTATTTGGAGTGCCCGGTTTAAATTCCTTTTCACTAAACAAAAAACTTCTGAAGGCCGGCAGTTTTTCCTGCTCAGTTAGCACTTGCATTTTTCTTTTTCCATTGGCATGCTCAATATATTCGCTCAAATGTTCAACCATTTGTCTTGCATTCATCTTGCCCCAAAGGGCTGGAGAATCTTCTTTTAATTCTCTAATTTTATCAAGTGCAGTTTTTTTTACAAAAAATTCTCTTTCGCTAATTTCCATGATTTATATACTAAACTTTTCTTCTAGCTTTTTAAATCTTGCATTCAAGCTTTTGTTTAATTCATCTTGCTTGTAATATTGAGTTATATAAACCAATCTTTGCATTACACTCATGGCTTGCTGCTTTTCTGTTTCGGCATTGCCAGATAATTCGCCTTTTAAAGAAAAATAAAATTTTAAATCTTCTTCGTAAATATCTGCAAGGTCCTTAACCAATTCATTTGCCTTTTTAGAATCACCTGCTTTGTAAAAACTTTCTGCTACGGGAATCATAAAATAATTATAAGGAACATTTTTCTTTGGCATAACTTCCAAACATTTATTCAGCACTTCAACAGCCTTTTCTTTTTTTCCTTCTTTTACAAGTTCGTCTGCCAACCTAGAAAAATTATTTCTCAAGTTCATGGTCATTCTGTTGTTGTTCTCGTCCATGTATAAATCATATTTATCCAAGCCACCCCAATGGAATTTTTTTACCAAGTTAGTATACAAAATATCGGTAACAACTCTTCCTGTTTGCCCGTCGTTGTTAAAATTCTCAACAGGAACTAATCTATAAGCTAAACCTTCTAACTGAAAATAATTTTCTAAGTCCATGTAACTGTCATCACCAACTGTTATTGCAAAATAGATTGGTCTTTTCCAGTTATTTGTTGCTAAAATATCAAAAATCAACAAATCGTTTTTCATCAAATAGCTTTTGCTTATGTCCCACTTTATTCCACCTTTTACAATTCTAGAAGCCATCTCTTTAGGTACTGTTCCATTCTTTAAAACCTCGGCAGAATCTACTGGGATAAAAACTTTTTTGGTAGGCAAAAAGTTTAGTTCACTTCCACCTTGTGTTTGCAGTTTTTTTCTGGAATCCTCGCTTCCGATAAATGATATTAAATCTTTTATGTTGTAGTATTGTGTTGTATCTATTCCCAAATCTGGCGATGGATAAACAGGAACATAATCTCTTGTTCCTTGCCTTATTTGATTGGCAGTTAATGTTAATGGCAATGGTTCAGAATCGTATGCTTTTCTTCTCATTTGGTCTATATACCAATCGGTATTTGCTAAACTTAAATTTACAACTCTTACATCGGTTCTATACCCTTCTACTTCCTGAGCATACCATAGTGGGAATGTATCATTATCACCGTTAGTAAATAGCAATGCATTTGGGGCACAAGAATCTAAATAATCAAATGCAAAATCTCTTGCAGTGTATCTGTTAGATCTGTCGTGATCGTCCCATTCTTCTTTGGCCATCAGCACAGGTGCCATAAACAAACCTACAATTGTTGCAATTCCTGCTGCAGCCTGAGCATTTACCTTTTTCTTTAAAAAATCCTGAATAGCATAAACGCCTAATCCAATCCATATAGCAAAAGCATAAAACGACCCCACAAATGCATAATCTCTTTCTCTTGGCTGATAAGGTGCCATGTTCAAATACAAACCAATGGCAAGTCCGGTAAACACAAATATTAGCAATACTATAAAAGCATCATTTTTATTAGATTTAAAATGAAAATACAAACCAATTAATCCTAAAATCATAGGAAGCATATACAATCTATTATAGCCCTTATTTTGAGTCATACTTTTAGAAAGCTTGTCCTGTGGTCCAAGTCTTGGAGAATCTAGTGGATTAATTCCACTTAGCCAATTGCCGCGTAAAATACTACCATGGCCTTGAATATCATTTTGCCTTCCAGCAAAATTCCAGAGAAAATACCTTGCATACATGTGGCCCACTTGATACCTAAAAAAGAACCTTAAATTTTCTGTAAAAGTAGGTTTCATAATTGTGGTTTCCTCACCTCTGGAATCTACACCTTTTACAGGCGTTCCTTTGTATTCTGACCATTCTTTGTATCCACTAACTTTTTGTCTTTGGTCGTCCCACATTCTAGGGAATATTGTACAAAATTTAGTATCGTAGTTTGGTATGGTATTTTTTCTATCGTAGGATACCACATATTCTCCTTTTTCTACATCTTTTATATAAATAGGATTTCCATCTTTATAGGGTGAAGAAGGATTTAAAGGAGTATTAAAATATTGACCATACAAAATAGGCCAATCGCCGTATTGCTCTCTGTTTAAGTAGGAAAGTAAATTTACAGCGTTTTCTGGATTGTTCTCATCAATTGGTGGATTGGCTTGTGACCTAATAATCAAAACAAAGAAAGTAGAATATCCAACCAATATAAATGCAAAACACAAGATCATAGTATTGGCAAATGCCTTTCTATTTTTTTGAGTATATTTTAAACCCCAAATTACAGCTGCAATCAATAATACAAAGTAAAATATTGTGCCCGAATTAAATGGAAGTCCAATGGTATTCACAAAAAACAATTCAAACTTTGCAGCAAGATTTGCAATTTGAGGTATAATACCTGCCTGAATTATTGCTAAAATAACCAGTGAAAGAAAACCAGTGATAATAAAACTGTTGCGGGTAACCTTATGCTTTTTGAAGTAATAAACAAAAACAATGGCTGGAATGGCCAATAAATTCAACAAGTGAATTCCAATGGATAAACCAACTAGGTAAGCAATAAAAACTATCCATTTATCTGCATGAACTTCATCGGCTACTTGTTCCCATTTTAATATTGCCCAAATAACCAATGCAGTAAAAAATGAGGACGATGCATAAACCTCACCTTCTACAGCCGAAAACCAAAACGAATCAGAAAATGTGTAAGCTAATGCTCCAACAATGCCCGAACCAATTATTGCAATTAATGAACCGCTCGAAATTTCTTTATTATCTTTTTGTGCAATTTTTTTTGCTAGTGCTGTTATAGTCCAAAATAAAAATAAAATCGTAAATGCACTCATCAATGCAGACATCACGTTTATCATTTTTGCAGCTCCGGTAGGATCAGAAAAAATGGTAAAAAATCTACCAATCAAATTAAACAGCGGTGCACCTGGAGGGTGACCAACTTCTAACTTAAATGCGGTAGCAATGTACTCTCCGCAATCCCAAAAACTTGCTGTAGGTTCAATAGTATTTAAATAGGTGAAAGATGCAATTGCAAAAACCAACCATCCCGTAATCGTGTTTATTTTACTGTAATTATTCATTTGTTGAATTTATGTTCTGTTTATCTCAATTTTTAAAATCCTGCGAAAATATAAAAATAATACCAAGTGTTTTATTGTTCTGCCGTGTTCAAACCTATATTTTGTTAACATTTGCAACTAGATATTTACAATATAGCATCAAATTACAAAAAAGCTGTTCAAATTTACTTCAAGTCAAAAATACTATTCACCCCCGGATATCTTTCAGTAACAAATCCCTCTGCATACTCACAATTTATTATTCTGCCTAATGTAGAAGCTCTTTCAGTTATGGTATCAAAAAACTGTTTAGAAGAAATAGGAGTTTGGAGCTCACTAGATTTTTCAAAATAAAATTGACTAGAGTAGGCTTTAATACTTTCTATTTTTTTATCCATAACTGTAGAAATATCTACTAAAAAGTTGGGGTGCATAAACCTATCTTGTATATAATGATAAACAGCTTTTGGTCGCCATGGAGTTTCAATGTCAATAAGCCTATTTTGATATTTTAATAAACCGGCATAAAAGCAAGCTTCAGAAACTAACTTAGAAGCATTTCCATGGTCTGGATGTCTGTCTGAAATGGCATTACACAATACAATTTCTGGTTGATATTTTCTAATCATTAAAATTACTTTTGATAAGTTCAATTGGTTATACTCCATAAAACCATCTTCAATTTCTAAATTCTCTCTTGCCGATAAACCCAAAATTATTGCTGCATTTGCTGCCTCTATTGTTCTAGTTTCTGAAGTTCCTCTGGTGCCTAATTCGCCTTTACTTAAATCTACTACGCCAGCTTTTTTCCCTTCGGCAATAGCCTTTAATATAGTTCCACTGCACGAAAGTTCTACATCATCCGGATGAGCTCCAAACGCTAAAATATCTAATTTCATTAATTTTGCTTTAATAATTTTAACCACGCAAAGTAAACCAATATTCCCGAAATTATTCCATACACATAGCCTCCAATAATATCAAATGGAAAGTGAACACCTAAGTAAATTCTGCTGTAGCCAACAATTAAAGCGTAAAAAATTAAGGTGCCAACTAAAAACAAATTTTCAAAAAGTATCAGTGTAAAAAATGATGCAAAAGCTGCAGAATTTGAGGCATGGCTAGATACAAAACCAAATGCACCACCACAATGTTTTACTACAATAACTTCTTGCGGAGGATTATTGTAATGACATGGGCGAGGACGCTTTACAAAATTTTTAATGGCAACACTTCCTTGGTCGCTTATTACAATAAGAGCTGCAGTAAAAACAACTGTTTTAAAAATTTTTTTATTTAGATTCTGATAGGTTTTAAACAAAATATAAAAGTAAAACGGTATCCAAAAAAACTTATTAGACACCAAAACCATTAAAGAATCTAACCCATTGTTGTGCAATTGATTTAGCCAAAAAAATAGCTTAAAGTCTATTTCAGTAAAAAAGGACAAGTTTATACTTCTAATTTAAAATATACAGAATAGTTTGCCCTATTTTGCATTTTTTTGCTTCAATAGAACTTGAAAAAGCAAGTATGTTTTTTAAAGCGTTACTGCTTGGTTCTAAGCCAATTTCCGATGATTTTGAATAATTTCTTTTTACGCTTTTTTTTGAGAGAGTAGAGAATTTTTGCATAGGCATTTTTAGAGTTTCAGGTATTAAACTACATAAATTGATATTTATTGCACAGGCCTAATTAAAAAATATTTTATTTGCCTTTAGAATAAAAATTACCCACGAAATAATTTGCAGCAAGCCACCAATTGGTGTTATTGGCCCTAGAATTTTTGTAATTATTAAAGGAAGACCTAAAACATCTTTCAAGGCCAAAAAATATATCGAGAAAGAAAATATACAAACACCAATTAAATTAGTTAACACAATAAATTTCAAAGATTTTTTTGTAATAATTTCAATTATTGAAAAAACTAAAACAGAAAACCCACCGTAAATCTGATACCTAACACCAGTTTCAAAAGACAATAATTGCTGTTCAAGCAATATTTTCTTTAGCAAATGAGCTCCCAAAGCCCCTAATACTATTCCTGTTCCAAGTAAAATGGCAGCAGACCTAAAATTGTTAACGGTTTTCATGATATTCATTATTTATGTTGTAAAAATATACATTTATTAAATAAACCCTTGTGTTGAATTGCACTGAAGAATTTGAATGAAAGTAATTAATTCAATCAACAAAAATAAACCGTCATTGCGGAAATTTTGTTTGGCAATAGCGAAGGAAAATTATCCGCAATCCCAATTATTAGAACTAATAAACCCAAAAACCTAAACATACTTGCATTAAGGTTGCAACGAAAAAGCAAGGCAGGAAATGAGTCGCTCGAATGCGGCGAACCCTAAAAAAAGTACCGTCATTGCGGAAATTTTGTTTGGCAATAGCGATGGAAAATTATCCGCAATCCCAATTATTAGAACTAATATGATATGGAAATGATTTTAGGTATAAGATTATACAAAGATAACATTCCAGAAACTGCCTCTATTGTGCCTATTGCTTTTCCTTTAATTGCAGGAGCAGGAACTTTAACTACATTAGTCTCCCTTAAAGCACAGTATCAAACAATAAATATTCTAGCGGCCATTATTATTAACATTGGCATAGTTTTCATTGTTCTAAAAAACACCTCCCGCCTAGAAAAATTATTAGGAACCGGTGGCATAAACATTCTTAGAAAAGTATTTGGTATAATTATTTTAGCAATTGCAGTAAAACTTTTTCAGAATAACTTTATTTTAAAATCCAATTAATTCTGAATTTTAAATTTCTTAAATGCTTCGTCATTTTTAAGCAACTCCAACGCTTTCATATACGAATCATTCAATTGGTTTATTACTTCATAAAAGTTGGCATTCCCAAAAATGTCTCTTGCCATTAATGCTTTAAGTTGTATGTAAACAACCTCTTTAGAAGTGTTAAATCCTTTTTCGTCATATTTAATACCTTCTGCTTCACCTTTTTTTATAAGCTCATTCACAAGAGTTTCTTCAACAACAAAATCTTTTTTAAATTTTTCAAATGTGGGGTATTTTTCTAATAAACTCTTTCTGTTTTTATCAACGTATGAAAGTGTAAACTGATTCAAAGTTCCTTTTCTAATTAAGTCTGTTAAATACTTAGAGTTTTTTGTAGTATCTATGGGTATAAATATATCTGGCATAATACCACCCCCTCCATAAACTACTCTGCCGCCGTTGGTTTTAAATTTTAGGGAATCAGGAAATTTAATACTGTCAGCATTAGTAAGTTCACCGTGTTTGTAGCGGTTAAATAAGTCTTTGTAATAATTTTCAGTTCCTCCACCGTATGGTTTTTGAATGCACCTGCCTGTTGGAGTAAAATATTGTGCAATTGTTAGTCTCAAGGCAGAGCCATCTGGTAAGGGATATTGATTTTGTACTAAACCTTTTCCAAATGTTCTTCTTCCAACTAATAGCCCTCGGTCCCAATCCTGAACACTCCCTGAGAGAATTTCGCTAGCAGAGGCAGAGCCTTCATCAATTAGTACAATTAACTTGCCTCTCTCAAAATCACCTTTTAAGGTTGAAACATAATCCTTTTTTGTTGAATGAATGCCTTTTGTGTAAACAATTAGCTTGTCTTTTGCTAAAAATTCATCAGCAATTTCAAACGCTGTATTTAAAAAACCGCCGCCATTATCTTGCAAGTCAAAAATAATATCTTTTGCCCCCAATGATTTTAGTTTGCTTAATCCATCTTTCACTTCTTGGGTGCTAGTTTGTGCAAACCTACTTAGTTTAATGTATCCAACAGTGGGAGATGCCATATATACGGCATCTACAGAGTAAAGAGGTATTTTGTCACGTGTAATTGTAAAGTCTAATAATTCCTTATTTCCCCTTCTTAGTATTCCAACTTTAACTTTTGTGCCTTTATTTCCCCTTAGTCTTTTCATCACCTGTTCGTTCTTTATTTTTACTCCTGCAACTATTTCATCCTCAATTTTCACAATTCTATCGCCCGACATAATTCCAACCTTAAATGAAGGTCCGCCAGAAATAGGAGATATTACCGTAATTGTGTCTTCTAAAATGTTAAATTGAATTCCAACGCCTTCAAAATTGCCACTTAAGGGTTCATTAAATTCTTTTAGTTCTTTGGGTGTTACATAAACTGAGTGAGGATCAAGTTTCTCAAGCATACCAATTAATGCATCCTCCACAAGTTTATCTTGCTTCACAGAGTCCATGTAATAATAGTTTACAATCTGCAATGCCGAACCAAATTTATCCATTGCAGAGTTTAATTGATTGATATCATTTTGCGAATACGAGAATTTGAAAAGGAACATATAAACAAGTCCTAAAGATAATTTTTGCATGTTGGTCGAAGTATTTTTTGCAAATATAGACAGAAAGTTTTCAAATATTTGTTTGCAAATTTTGTGAATTTGTAAAATAAAACTACTTTTGCACCTTAGAAAATGAAATTAGATTTGAATAGAAAATTATCATTATGAAAAAAATACTATTTTTAATTGCGTTGTTTGCCCTGCCATTTATCTCTTTTTCTCAGTACAGATGGGAATACGGTGGTGGTTTTGGTGCAGCAAATTATCTAGGTGAAATAGGCGGTCAAGATGGACCTCGAAGAGATTTCATTAGTGACATGAAATTAGGAAGCACTCGTTACAATTTTGCGGGGTATTCAAGATATAAAGTAAACAAATCAATTTCCTTAAAAGGTCAATTACTGCTGTTGAACATCTCTGGTGCAGATAAATTTTCTACTGAAGTATCAAGAGTTGCTAGGAACTTAAACTTTTCTACTAATATCATTGAAGCTTCAGTGCAAGGAGAATGGAATTTTTTCTCTCAAACTAGACTTTCTGGTGGTGGTGGTCTTTCAAAAGGAAGAAAGAAAAAAACAGATTTCCGTTCCTATATTTTTGCAGGTGTAGGTGCATTTTACTATAATCCTACCACAACAATAAATGGTACAAAATACAAACTAAGAGATTTTCAAACAGAGGGAGTAAAATACTCTCCTATTGGCATTTCTTTTCCATTGGGTATTGGTCTTGCCTATACAATAGATAGAAAATACAGATTAAGCTTTGATTTAGGCTACAGAATCACCAACACAGATTACCTAGATGACGCTAGTGACAAGTATGCTGATAAAAAAGGTGCACCGCTTATAGAACAGCAAATATCAAACCCTAACATGTTGTTTTATGCCAATAATCCCAATGCAGCGCCAGTAAATAGTGAAGGAAAATTATTGGCGGATCCTAGAAATTATGGTTATGATTACTCCGAAAACCGTGGAACTAAAAGAGGAGACCCAAAAAACAGAGACGGTTACGTTGCTGCCACGCTAACTTTTGGTTATATTATAAAAGGTAAAAATAAGTACTACAAGTCTAAATACAAGAACATAGCCAACCGCAGAAAAGTAGTTAAGAAGAAAACTAGAGCTAAGTTCTAAAATACTAAACCTAATTTTAAAGGCGATACAAATGTGTCGCCTTTTTTTTTGAAATGAAATTTTTGAAATACCTTTTACTTCCTTTCTCTTTAATTTATTTTCTAATTACTGAATTTCGTAATTTTTTGTTTGACCATGGAATTTTCAAATCTTACCATTCTTCAATTCCTGTTGTTGTTATTGGTAATTTATCAACGGGCGGAACAGGTAAAACACCACACACCATTTTTCTAATAAATTCATTAATTAATCAAAAGAAAATTGCAGTATTAAGCAGAGGACATGGCAGAGAAAGCAAGGTTCTTAAACAAGTTTTAGCCAATGGTAATCCTATTGAATTTGGTGATGAACCAGTAGAAATAAAAAATAGATTTCCATCAATAAATATGATAGTTTCAAATTCACGAAAAGATGGACTAAAATTTATAGAAGATAATTTTCCGCAAACAGAATTAATTATTTTAGACGATGGCTTTCAACACAGGTGGATTAAACCAACGTATTCTATATTGTTAACTAAATATTCAAATCCATTCTGTTCCGATTTTTTGTTACCGTTTGGAAATTTAAGAGAATCTGCAAAAAATAGCAAGAGAGCAAATTCAATTATTATTTCAAAAACCACCTCTAATTCAGTCCATACAAGCGATGAATATTGGCGCAAAAAACTCAAATTAAATAACAATCAAAGTCTGTTTTTTAGTGAATTAATCTATAATCATGAATTGTTATCCCTTATCTCAGGCAATACAATGTCAATTCAGGAATTAAGAAATTCAACAATAGTGCTAATAACTTCTATAGCTTCAAATAAAGAGCTGATAAATTTTTTAGAAAATAATTGTAAAAAAATAATTAAGTTGGAATTCCCTGATCATCATACCTACAAAGAAAGTGACATTTTTAAAATTAAACTACAGTCTCAAAAATTGAAAGAGAAAAACTTAATAGGCATAACAACTGCAAAGGATTCCGTAAAACTTAAAAATTTAGAAAATTTAAAATCCTTAGAATTTGATATTTTTGTAATACAATCAAATGTTAGTATTATTGGAAAAAATAAAGAGATAGAATTATTAAACCAAATAAATAAAATATGCTAGAGACAATAAAGGAAACAACTCACTTCATAAAAAGTAAAACAAACAATTACAACCCCCAAGTTGGAATAATATTAGGCACAGGTTTAGGTGGATTAGTAAATGAAATAAAAGCAGAACATGTTATTTCTTATGAAGACATTCCAAATTTTCCAGTTTCAACCGTAGAGGGCCATTCAGGTAAATTAATTTTTGGTCAATTAGGTAACAAAAAGGTGGTTGCAATGCAAGGTAGATTCCATTATTACGAAGGTTATGATATGAAGCAAGTTACATTTCCGGTGAGAGTAATGAAGTTTTTAGGAATTACACACCTTTTTGTTTCAAACGCAAGCGGTGGCGTAAATCCTGATTATGAAATAGGTGATTTGATGATATTAAACGACCATGTTAATTTATTTCCCACAAACCCCTTAATTGGAACAAACATTAATGAGCTTGGTCCCAGATTTCCTGATATGAGCGATGCATACGATCAATTGCTTATTGAAAAAGCAGTTGTAATTGCAAAAAGTAATGATATAAGTATTCAAACAGGTTCTTACGCCGGTGTTTCTGGACCTTGTTTAGAAACTCCTGCAGAATATAAATACATTAGAAACATTGGTGCCGATGCAGTAGGAATGTCAACAGTGCCAGAAGTTATTGTTGCAAGGCACATGGCAATCCCGTGCTTTGCAATTTCTATAATCACTGACCTGGGTGTTCCGGGAAAAATTGTAAAAGTTACTCATCAAGATGTTCAAAATGTTGCCCAAGTTGCCGAGCCTAAAATGACACTAATAATGAAAACGTTAATTTCAGAACTTTAATTTACTCTAATCAATAAAAAATGAAGTATTTTTTAGTTACAGGAGTTTCTAGCGGAATAGGAGAAGAGCTTTGCAAATCAATTCTAGAAGAAAATATTGAAAATTTTGTTATTGGAATATCTAGAAATGAACCTAATGAAAGCACAATACATAAGCATAGAGACAGATTTAAATTTTTTTCTGTAGATTTTAATCTGCCCCAAACGATTGAGCAAATTTTTACTGACACTTTTTTTCAGAATCTTTCTTCTATAGATTTTCTAGTCTGCAATGCAGGTTCATTAATCAACAAACCTTTTTCTGAGATTAATTTAATTGAACTTCAATCGATATATAATGTAAATATTTTTTCACAATTTTTGATCGTTCAAAAGTGTATTCCTTTTTTAGCGAAATCCCAATATGCTTCAGTTGTTACCATTGGAAGTGTAGGAGGAATAACGCAGTCAAAGAAATTTCCTGGTCTTACTGCATATAGTTCTTCCAAAGGAGCACTTTCTATCCTTACAGAATGTTTGGCAGAAGAGTTTAGAGATTCAAATATTTCATTTAATTGTTTAGCACTTGGTTCTGTAAATACAAAAATGCTTAGGCAAGCTTTCCCAGATTATGTTTCCAAAACAAGTACTCAAGATATTGCTGCATTTATTTTAGACTTTATTACAAGTCGAAAGAAACTGTTTAATGGCAAAACCATTGACGTTTCAACAATAAATACGTAATTTTTTTAGCTGATATTTAGCTAGTTAAACAGAAATTTAATAATTATTTTTAACTAGCCATTGTGTATATCAAAACTAGCTGTACATTTGCAGCCCAATCAATAAAAACAACGTTCTTTTCAACAGAAAAAAAATAAAAAATTTTTCTAAAAAAATTTGGAGGTAATAAAAAGTTTAGTACTTTTGCACTCCCAAAATTAAAGAAAAGGTTTTGGTTGAATTAGTAAAGATTAAATAAGTTCTTTGAAGATATTTTTTGAAGTCAGCAAACAAGCAAGAAGGAACTCAATTTTATTGAGAATTAAATCCGAGCAAACAGATTAAAATTTACAATGAAGAGTTTGATCCTGGCTCAGGATGAACGCTAGCGGCAGGCCTAATACATGCAAGTCGAGGGGCAGCACGAATAGCAATATTTGGTGGCGACCGGCGCACGGGTGCGTAACACGTATGTAACTTACCCTTCACTGGGGAATAGCCTTCCGAAAGGAAGATTAATGTCCCATAACATTTCGAAAAGGCATCTTTTTGAAATTAAAGCTCCGGCGGTGAAGGATAGACATGCGGGACATTAGCTAGTTGGTGAGGTAATGGCTCACCAAGGCTACGATGTCTAGGGGATCTGAGAGGACTAACCCCCACACTGGTACTGAGACACGGACCAGACTCCTACGGGAGGCAGCAGTAAGGAATATTGGTCAATGGACGCAAGTCTGAACCAGCCATGCCGCGTGCAGGATGAATGCCCTATGGGTTGTAAACTGCTTTTGTACGGGAAGAATAACCTTGACGTGTCAAGGGATGACGGTACCGTAAGAATAAGGATCGGCTAACTCCGTGCCAGCAGCCGCGGTAATACGGAGGATCCAAGCGTTATCCGGATTTATTGGGTTTAAAGGGTGCGTAGGCGGGATAGTAAGTCAGTGGTGAAAGCTCATAGCTTAACTATGGAATTGCCATTGATACTGCTAACCTTGAGTATGTTTGAAGTGGGCGGAATGTGCAGTGTAGCGGTGAAATGCTTAGATATTGCACAGAACACCAATTGCGAAGGCAGCTCACTAAACCATAACTGACGCTGAGGCACGAAAGCGTGGGGATCAAACAGGATTAGATACCCTGGTA
>JBAXQC010000024.1:0-35908 GCA_037131955.1 Bacteroidota bacterium | reverse complement strand
CAAAAATTAACTCACCAGTGTTTTTATTGCTAAATGTAGCTTTAGAAAAATATGTGGCCAAAGGTAAACAGGCAGGGTCTATTATTTCTTGTATAGAATCATTATTAAACCAAAAAATATTTCCTTGTTGAGGAGCTAAACATGGAACACAACCCCCACCACCATAACAGCCCCCAAAATACATAGCGTCTGCTTCTCGTTGTGCCCAAACAAAATTTATTGCCCAACTAAATGTTAGAAGTAAAATATATTTTTTCATATTTATTTTGTGTAAATAAATTTTTTGCTGGTTTTTTTTCTATTGCGTGGTTGCTTGCCTGCGTTAAATCGTCTTGCTTTTACAGATAGTATTAATTGTTGCTATCGTTTACGAAATCGTCCATTTCTCTTCTAGATTTTTTTGTTGGTCTGCCCACTTTAGAAATTCTTTTTCCTGTATTGAAGTAAAAAACCGATTCTGATTTTTGTTGTTTGGGCTGAATAGGGTCAGAAAAATCTTGGTAAAAATTTACAGCAGTTGCAGCAGCCATTCTTTTGTGCAAGAATTCAACAACTTTTATCTTCCAATCTTTATTTGAGGTTCTAATTTCAAAAACGTCTCCAATTTTTATTACTCTGCTGGCTTTTACATTTTCACCGCTTGATGTAACCTTCCCTTCTGAAATTGCTTTTGAAGCCAATGAACGTGTTTTGTAAATTCTAATAGCCCACAAGTATTTATCTAAACGGAGCTTTTCTGTTTCGCTCATAAATCTTTTGCTCTCATAATCATTTCTGAAATATCAAGCACTTCAATTTCGTTTTCTTTTTCGTTTAATTTTACTCCATCTTTTAACATTGTCATACAAAAAGGACAACCAACCGCAACAACATCTGGTTTGAGTTCTAACACATCATCTGTTCTTTCTATGTTTACCTCTTTGTTTCCTTTTTCTGCTTCTTTAAACATTTGTCCACCTCCAGCGCCACAGCATAAACCGTTAGCCCTTGAACGCTTCATTTCTGAAAGTTCAGCATCTAATTTTTGTAATAAATTTCGTGGTGCTTCGTATTCTCCATTTGCTCTTCCTAAATAACAAGGGTCGTGAAATGTAATTTTTTTTCCTTTAAATTCTCCGCCTTCAACTTTTAATCGGCCATCTTCCATCAGTTGTTGCAAAAATTGAGAATGATGCAAAACTTCATATGTTCCGCCTAATTCAGGATATTCATTTTTTATAGTGTTGAAACAATGAGGGCAGCCTGTTACAATTTTTTTTACTTGGTAAGCATTCATTACTTGAATGTTTGTAATGGCTTGCATTTGAAATAAAAATTCATTTCCTGCTCTTTTTGCTGGATCTCCCGTGCAAGATTCTTCCGTTCCTAAAACAGCAAATGAAACATTGCAGTGATGCAAGATTTTTACAATTGCCTTTGTTATTTTTTTTGCTCTATCGTCAAAACTGCCAGCACAACCCACCCAAAACAAAACTTCTGGAGTTTCTCCTTTGGCAGCCATTTCGGCCATTGTGTTTATTTTTATATCGGTAATGTTTGTTGCCATTTTTTTAATTTTATTCAATTAATCGTTTTCTTTTGCCCAGTTTAATCTGTCTGAAGGACTAAATTGCCAAGGTGCCTGGTTGTTTTCTATGTTGGTGAACATTCCATTTAATGAGGCAGGGGCTGCTGATTGTTCCATCACTAAATACCTTCTTAAATCTACAATAATCGAAAGCGGGTCAATGTTTATTGGGCAGGCTTCTGTGCAGGCATTGCAGGTGGTGCAAGCCCATAATTCTTCGGGAGTAATATAATCTTGCAATAAACTTTTTTCTCCTTCAAACGGATTTTTGCCTAAATCTAATTCTTTGCCAACTTCTTCTAATCTATCTCTGGTTGACATCATTATTTTTCTAGGAGAAAGCAACTTGCCTGTTTGATTTGCCGGACATACCGAAGAACATCTTCCGCACTCTGTGCACGAATAGGCATTCATCAATTGAACCCAAGATAAATCGTTTACATCTTTTGCTCCAAACCTTGGTGGTGCTGCATCTGCTGGAGGAGGAGGCAAGGAAGGATCCATCATTAAATTTACTTCATTAGTTACAGATTCTAGATTGGTAAATTGACCTTTTGATTTTAGATTAGAATAAAAAACATTTGGAAATGCTAATAAAATATGAAAATGTTTAGAATAGGGGAGGTAGTTCATAAACGCAAGAATTCCTACAATATGAAACCACCAACAGAATCTTTCTATTAAATGAAGTGCTTCGGGCGAATTGGGTAAAAATCCGGTAAGCCATGCACTAATTGGGAAATAATAAGCAGCGCCAACATGATTATCTCCAAATATTTTTGTTGCTGCTATAGAAAATTCTTTTGAAACATTCATTGCTTCGTTAAAACTAAAACTCATTAAAACACCGTCGGCGGCATTCATAAACAAAAATGCCGACATCAATAAAATTTCTATAAATAAAATGTAATTGGCATCAGATTTTGGCCATCCATCTAAATCTTTGTTTACAAATCTTTTTAGTTTAATAATGTTCCTGCGGGCAAAAAACACAAGGCATGCAAGCAATACAAGTGCTGCCAAAAACTCGAAAGAGCTAATTAAAAAGTAGTAAAATCCTCCCATAAATGAAAGGATTCTATGTGTACCAAAAATCCCATCAATAAGTATTTCAATAACTTCAATATTAATGATTACAAAACCTACATAAATAAAAATATGCATAATTCCTGCTACAGGTCTTACCATCATTTTAGATTGCCCTAAAGCAACCATTGTCATTGTTTTCCATCGTTCGCCAATGTTATCCGTTACTTTTACATTTCTGCCAACATTAATATTTCTTATTACTTTTTTTATGTTCTTGGCAAACAAAAAAATTCCTATTGCTAAAATAATTGTAAAAATTATATTGTCTATGTATTCCATAAGTATAAATTCAAAAGCAATTTTAGTGAATAATAATCTTAAAATTAAATTCTAACGAAAATAGTAGAAATAATTTAGAATGAATTTAGTGTACTAATTTATTAAAAAACTATTTAGACTTTTTTTTATCCTTTTTGCCAAACACGGAAAAATGAATGTAACGCTTAGGATTTTCCTTGATGTCAACCATAAGTTTATCCAAGTCTTTTGTTGAAGCCTCCAAATTATCGTATAATTTTTTATCGTTTACCAACAAACCCAAAGAACCTTTGCCCTCATTTATTTTTGTCATTACTTGAGCAACTTCCGCCAGTGCAATATTTGCATTGGCAATTGTACTTGCCAAGTTGGCCTTAGCAAGTGAGTCGGTAACGTTTGAAATATTTTTTAAAATATTTTGAATTTGAGCATTGTTGTTTTTTAGATTTTCTGTGATGGATTGAACATTGTCGGTAATCTTTCTTAATCTAATTCTTTCTTCAGTTACCATTTCTTTTACTTCCAAGGCAATAGAGTTAAAAGTTGTAACGCTTTCTCTTAAATTTCCTTTGGTTTTATCGTTAAAAATAGAATTGATGTTTTTTATTAAAGAATCTACTGTTGCAATTAATTTTTCTGCTTTGTCTTTTACGGGAATAATTTGTTTACTTATCTCATCTGTTAAGCCATTTTCTATGCCGGCTAAAAGAGTATCTCCCGATTCGTAGAATTCTTTACTTTTAGAAAAATTTAAATCAATTGCCATGCCTCCTAATAAACTGCTGGAACGAATTAATGCAACAGTGCCTTTAGGAATTTTAATGTCGCTGTTTTTTAATTTTATTTCCACCACAATTTTCTCAGGATTGTCTGGCAAAAAATAAATGTTGTTTACGCTACCAATAGAATAACCTCTAATCATTACCGGGTTAGATTCTGTTAGACCATTAACATTGTCGTACACCGCATAGTAAGTAGAGCGTGGGTTGAAGATGTTTTTTCCTTTTAAAAAATTAAAACCGTAAACTAATGCAAATATGGAGAGGATTACCATTAATCCTATTTTAACTTCTTTCTTTATTTCCACCTAAAAAATTTTTTGTAAAGCGGTGGCAAATTTAAGATAATTTTTTTGCCGTTGTAATTTTACTTACTATTTAAAATATTAATGAGTTTTAGTTCTCAGGAATACACAAAACAGGTATTTTTAGCTCTTGGAGTGTTTTTTGAGTGGTAGAGTTAGAGAAAACTCTTTCTAATAAAGAATGGTGGTGTGGCAATAGAACCAACCAATCAACAGAAAAATCCTTGCAAAATTGGCTTAGGGCTTCTACCGGGTTTTCGTTCTCTGGAAAATGAAATGTACGTTGTACGTTATAAAATATTCTATTTATTTCTAGACCAGTAATGGCATTAGAAGTATTTAATTCATCTATATTCTTAACAACACTTACTATCAATAATTTGCTTGATAAATCATTGATGAGCGTGCCTAAAAAAAAGAGCTCGTTTAAATTGGAGCTTTGTTCAATGTTTATACCAAGGGCAATTTTTGAAGGTTTATGGAATGTAACATTAGGCGGAATAGCCATTACAGGAAATTTACCAGTATTTATTAACGCTTTAGTAGTGCTTCCCATTAAAAAACTTTCTATGGCTCCTTTGCCAGATAGGCCGGTTATTACAAGTTCTCCATTTAATTCCTCTATTTTTTCTTGAATTACATCTTCTGTATTCCCATAAAATTTTAAATAATTTACCTGCAAATCAGGAAATTTTATTGACATTTCATCTTTGAGCATATTTAATGATGCATCTACTGAGTCTTCTAAATCTTTGATGGTAATGCTATATATAGTTGCGTCGTAGCTTGTAGATATTGGCATTAAAAAAGTAGAAACAACATTTAAGCTGTAGTTTAAATTGCTAGCCAATGAAGCAGCAAATAAAACTGCGTTTTTTGCCGAGTCGGAAAAGTCTGTGCATGCAAGAATTGATTTCATAGGTTAAATTATTTTGTGCTAAGGTAAAATAATATAAATTAAAAAAAACTGATAAATGTCAACTATTAAGTGCGTTGAAAAATCTTGACATTTACAGTCGTATAGATTTTAGTGTATGCAGCCAATAAAAACTTTTAATGGTATATTTTAAATCGGACAACTTGTAACAAATTCAAAAACTAGGAAGTTGTTTTTCTAAATACCTTGTAAAGTGGAGTGTTTCGCTCAGCATTCTAATATAGGCAAAGCCTGTGACCACCATTGTGTTTTTGTCTTTCATTTGAATAAAACCCTCGTAGGTTTTTCCTTTTCTCAAAGCATAAATTTCGCCGCCAGACCATTCATTGTTGGCGTATACAAATTTTGCAATAACATCAATGTTCATCCATCTTCTTTCAGGCACAACATTAGGGTCGTGCTTTAAATCGTAGTAATACTTTTTAAACCAAACAATTTTACCGTAATACATGTTGTTCTTTTTGTAGCACTGCACAATAACATCTTTTTTTGGGCTTATCCAATCTCCTAAAATCATATCAGCCTCATTAGATTGAGAAAAGCTTTTTGTGAAGCTAATTAAGCAAAAAATGAAAAGAATTAGTTTATTCATGGGTAATCATTTCTTTTTTCAATTGTGAAAAAATCAAAAGTAAATGTAAACAAATTTTTATCTATGCACATATATAATACTTTTGCTCACTAACAAATAACAAAAATATAATTATGAAATTAAAACTAAAAACCATTTTGTTTTTTTTAGTCATTACTTTTTATGGCTTAAACTTAAGTGCACAAACCTTAAAAATTCCTGCTCCAAGTCCTACACAAACTATTAAGCAAAATTTTGCATTGTCAGAAATTACAGTTGAATACAGTCGTCCAAGTGCTAAAGGAAGAGTAGTTTTTGGTGATGTTGTTCCATTTGGAAGTATATGGAGAACGGGGGCAAATTCCTCATCTAAAATTACTTTTGGTGAAGATGTAAAAATGGAAGGGAAAAATGTAGCTGCTGGAACCTATGCTGTTTATACTATTCCAAACAAAGATTCATGGGAAGTAATGCTATACAAAGATTTAACTTTGGGAGGTGATGTTAGCAATTACAAAGTTGAAAACGAGGTGGCAAGAGTAAAAGTTGCGCCAGTTGCAATGCCATTAAAAACCGAAACCTTTACCATAAATTTTGCAGAGATTACACCTACATCCGTTAAACTTGAAATGATTTGGGAATCAACAAAAGTGGCTATAAATTTAAGTTCAGAGATTGATGAAAAAGTAATGAAAAACATTGAAGCTGCTTTGTCTCCGGCCGATAAAAGACCTTATTACTCTGCAGCAAGTTATTATTACGACAACAACAAAGACATGAAGCAAGCATTAGAATGGGTAACTAAAGCAACAGAAATTAATCCAAAAGCATATTGGGTGTTTCATTTAAAAGCTAAAATTCAGCTAAAATTAAAAGACATTGACGGAGCCATTAAAACAGCTGAACAATCTATTGTTTTAGCTAAAGAAGACAAAGACGATGCTTATGTAAAGAACAACGAAAAACTTATTGCCGAAGCAAAAAATTTGTTAAAGAAATAGTTAAAGAAGTTGAGTTTTAAAAGCTACATCAAAAGTCAAAAAGAACTTCCTCCATTATGAGGAAGTTTTTTTTTGAAAATGGTTCTTGTAAGTTCACCATAAATTGAACTAACTTTGCAACGTGTTAATAAAAATACATCCCCAAAACCCTGATGAACGTAATCTTCAAAAAGTTATAGATTGCTTAAAGAATGGAGGTGTCATAATTTATCAAACAGACACGGTGTATGCAATAGGTTGTGATATTAATCAGCCAAAAGCGTTTGAAAGAATTTGTAAAATAAAAGGTATTAAACCAGAAAAAGCAAATTTCTCTATTGTATGCCTTGATTTAAGTCACATTTCAGAATTTACAAAACACATACCCACTTCTATATACAAGGTAATGAAAAAGGTTTTACCTGGTCCATTTACCTTTATTTTAGAGGCAAGTAAAAGTGTTCCCAAACTTTTTCAAAGCAAAAAAAAGACAATAGGAATTAGAGTTCCCAATCATTTGGTAGTTAGATCTATCGTAGAAAAATTAGGTAATCCTATAGTTTCTACTTCTGTGCATGACGTTGATAAACTTATAGATTATACAACAGACCCGGAGCTTATTTACGAAAACTTTAGCAGTAAAGTAGATATGGTAATTGATTCGGGTTTTGGAGGAATCGTAGCCTCTACAGTGGTTGACTGTTCCAATGGCGAAATAGAAATTATAAGAGAAGGCGCTGGATCTTTAGACGATTTATAAAAAACTTTTAAGTGCTGCTAATTCAGCAATTTCAAAAGTAGGTACAAATTCTATTTTTTCATTTTTTGGGTTAAACCAAACTTGGTCAATTCCCATTTGGTGTGCTCCAAAAATATCGGCATGGTGGTTGTCGCCAATCATTAAACTTTCTTCACGGTTTGCACCTGAACGATTAAGTGCAAATTCAAAAATTCCTTTTTCTGGTTTCATATACCCTGCTTTTTCGGAGGTAACAATTTCTACAAAATATTCTTCAATGGCACAATTCCTAATTTTAAGCATTTGAATTTCTTCGAAACCGTTTGTAATTAAGTGAAGAATATAATTTGGTTTTAAATAATCTAAAATTTCAATTGCACCGTTCATCAATGTTTTTCTAAACGGGAGTAATGCAAGATACTCTTGGCTCATCAATTCTGCTAGCCTTGTATCCATTAATCCTTGGTCTTTTAAAGAAAGATTGAATCTTTCAAAGCGAAGTGTTTTTTGATCTATTTCTGATTTTTCATAAGCATCCCACAATCGTTTGTTATGAATCCAATAGTCAGAAATAAATTTTTCTGTAGATAAATTTTTGTCTAATTCGTATTTTGCAAGTAAACTACTTAATGTTTGTTTGCTGTTTGTTTCAAAATCCCAAAGAGTATGGTCTAAATCAAAAAACAAATGTTTGTACTTTCTCATTATTTTTGAACTACAACTTTTCTTAGTGAGGTTTTTTCTGCGGAAGATACTTTTACAAAATATATTCCATTAGAGAAGTCGTTGCCATTTATTTCCAAAGATTTAGTGGTGATAGAATTTTTTTCAAAAACAACTTTACCTGTTACATCCATTATTGAAATAATTTTGTTTTTTTCTAAATCATCAAAAAAATTAACCCTAAAATTTCCTGACGATGGATTAGGGAAAATTTGAAAATTAAATTCCTCAGCTATAGAATTTGCTGATACCAAAAAACTATTTGCCATAGATGTTTCCCAAACGCCTCTGCCGTATGTTGCGGCTCTTAGTTTATTTGAAAGTGTATGAAATTCTAAATCAGTAACTATGGCATTAGGCAAACCATTGTTAAAGGGGAGCCATTCTGTAAGTGTAGTATCTGTATAATAAACACCCAAGTCGGTGCCAACAAATACTCTTTCAGGGCTATTGTTCATAAATGCTATGCAATTTACTGGAACAACAGGCAAACCTGTTTTTGTATAGTTTATCCAATTTACGCCGCCATTGGTTGTTCTATAAACTTTGTTGGAGCCAGAGAATGCACCCACCGTTAAATAAGCAGTTTGAGGGCTACCTGGTTTTGTTTCTATGCTTGTGTAATTACTCGATGGCAGTAAACTATTTCTTAAAGTAAAAGTAACTCCTGCGTCGGTTGATACATAGACTTTGGAGTTTGTAGCAGCATAAATGTAGTTTGGATTTGTAGACGCAGCAATATCAAGGTAAGTTCCACCATTGGTTAAATTATTGGTGATAGCACTCCAATTGTCACCATTGTCAATTGATTTATATATTTCTGTATATCCAGCATACATTGTATTATGATTGAATGGAGACATTTCTATGGGAGTAACCCATGCACCATCTGTTGCAGGAGCTACTGAGTAAAATGAATTTCCACCGTTATCACTCTTGTATAAATCGCCATAATACAATTCTCCAAAAACCACATTGTTGTTGGCATAATCAATAATGCAGTCCATGCCGTCTCCTCCAAGAACTTTATCGTAAAAATTACCAAATTTCATAACCGTGCCGTTATCTTGGGCGCCCATGATAATTGAAGTTTCATCAGCTGTTGCGTTAGAAAATTTATAAATTTGCTTTATTGCCAAACCAGCACTCAAATCTGTATAAGAATTTCCACCATTAGAAGATTTAAAAACTCCGCCATCGTTGGCATTTAAAACAGCGTTTGTTGTTCCAGGAATATATTTAATATCGTGAATATCGGCATGAATATAAGGTCGGCCACCTCCACCGTACCAGTGAGCGTTTAGGCTAAATGATTGTCCACCGTTTGTAGATTTGTACACATTAACACCACCAACGTAAAGCTCGTTTGCATTACTTTGCGAAACTGCTAGGGTAAGTGTGTAAAATGCTTGGCCTCCACTGTCGGCTCCATCAGGGTCCCAGCCCAATAAATTTGGAGTTGTGGCCATTGTAGTCCAAGTTAAACCTGCATCGTTGGATTTATAAATACCTCTAAAACTATTGTCGGAACTGTTAGATGCTAATGCATAAATAATATTTGGTGCAGCAGCAGAAACACCTATGCTTACTCTGCCAGTGCCAGAAGTTGGCATTCCTGTTCCCGAAGGGGCAGTTCCAAAAGTGGCACCAGAGTTTGTAGATTTAAAAACAGCAGTATTACTAGAACAATAAACTATTGAAGCATCGTCTGGCTTAAACTTCAAATCTCTTACAACTCCTGACTTAACACTTGCCCAATTTGCACCAGCATTTATTGTTCTTTGCAAGCCACTTGATGTACATGCAAACAGAGTTGAAGTATCTGTTGGGTGCATAAATAACTTATAAATTCGTCGGCTTTGAGAGAACGTGTAAGTTAATCCAGTTGTTTGCCATGTTATTCCTCCGTTGGTAGATTTTAAAACTCCCAAACTATAGGTGTCTCCGGAAGGTCCATCTCCTGTTGCAATGTAAATAGTGTTTGTATTTAATGGATTAAAAACTATATCACTTATTCCTAAAACTGGTAAATTATCAGTTGTGGTATTGTTCCATGTATTTCCTCCGTTGTTAGATGTCCATATTCCCCCACTCGGCGTTCCTATCCAAACTGTTTGAGGATCGTTTGGTTTAAATGCAATGCAGTTTACTCTTCCCATTCCGCCCTCGTTGGCAGGAATTTCTTGAAAAGGTCCTACTAGTGACCAATTTTCGTTTGTTGTTGCAGACCTTTGACTTTTTGAGTTATTAAGCTTTAACCATTCATTGTAATAGTCTTTAATTTCCGGAAAACTCCCATCAGGATTTATTCTCGATTCCCAAAAATATTCCCATCTTTTGTAGTGTTTAAATCCCGGAATTTTCTTTTTTTCAATACCAAACTTTTTTTCAGTTCTATAGCTAGGAGCAACTTTGGCGTATTCCTGAAATGCCTTTTGAATTGCAAAAAAATTATTTTCTTTTCCTGGCTCCACATATTGCATCCAAGGCTGCGAATAGGAAGCTAAGCTGAAAATGATCAATAAGTGAGCAAGGGTTATTTTTAATTTCATGGTATAAAAAATTTTTCGATTGTAGTTAAAAAATCTGATGGCGGCTTGCATGGTTTTCCTGATACTATATCTACAAAAACAAGTGTTGTATCACCTTTGTTTAGCAATTCATTTTTTTGATTGTAGATTTCGTATTCAAAATAAATTCTGGTAGAAGGAATTTCTTTTATTGTTGTAACAACTGTAAGTAAATCATCATAAAACGCAGGTTTAAAATATTTAATGGAGAATTCAAGAACAGGGAGCATAATACCACTGTCTTCCATCTTTTTATATGAAAATCCTAAGTCTCTTAATGCTTCTACTCTTCCTACTTCATAATATTGAGAATAGTTACCATAATAAACATATCCCATTCTATCAGTTTCGGCGTATCTTACCCTAACAGTTGTTTCGCTTTTGTACATTTTCTAATTTACAATAGTAGCAATTATTTTAGAAAAAGAACTTCCATCCCAATCAAAATAAATTATAACTAAAAACTATTCTTATTCAAACTTACTTATTAATATTGTTGTGCCTAATATCTATGAAAAAAAACAAACTACCTCTTTTAGTATTATTTGTAAGCATTTATTTTTCCTGTAAAACTTCATCCGTTCACTTAAACACAATAAACCAACAATCTATTCAAATGAATAAGGAAGTGGCGAGCGATGAAGAATTTACCAAAGAAATTGAACCATTTAAAACCATTTTAGACAAAGAAATGAATGCAGTTTTAATTGTTTCGGAAAACGAAGCACTTAAAGGAACGCCCGAAAGCGAACTTGGCAATGTTGTTACAGACATGGTTTTATTCAAAGCAAAACAATATGCACAGTCTATTAACAAGGATGTAGATTTTTGTATGCTAAATAATGGTGGATTAAGAGGCTCTTTGCCAAAAGGTGATATTAATCTGGGAAAAATATTTGAGTTAATGCCTTTTGAAAATGAAATTGCTTTGGTTACATTAACAGGAGAAAAAACTCAGCAGCTGTTTAACTATGTATCCAAAGTTGGTGGCGCTCCAATGAGTGGGGTAAAGTTTGCTGTTACTGATTCTGCTGCAGTGGATATTTTTATAAACGGTGTTCCATTTGATGCAACAAAAAATTATACTGTTGCTACCAGCGACTATTTAGCTTATGGTGGAGATAAATACAGCTTTTTTAAAAACCCTGTAGAATTTATTTTCTTAAAACATAAACTTAGGGACTCAATGGTAGAATACTTAACCGAGGAAGGCAAAAAAGGAAATACGCTTAAACCAAAAAAAGATGGAAGAATTTACAAAAAATAACAACAGAAGGCGATTCATAAAAAATTCATTTTTAGGTATTATTGGAGCTTCTCAAATACCACTTGATTTGTTTGCAAAAGAAGATGTGATAAAACTTACTGTTTTGCATACAAACGATGTTCACAGCCACATTGATCCATTCCCTGAAAACGATCCTAAATTTGCAGGATTAGGAGGGGTTGCAAGAAGAGCAACTTTGGTAAAAAAAATAAGAGAACAAGAAAAAAATGTGTTGCTTTTTGATGCAGGAGATATTTATCAAGGCACTCCTTACTTTAATAGGTACGGTGGAGAATTAGAAGTGAAGTTGATGAGTAAAATGGGATACGATGCCTGTGCAATTGGCAATCATGATTTTGATAATGGTATTGAGGGAATTTTAAAAAACTTGCCATTGTTCTCTTTTCCTTTGTTGTGTGCTAATTATGATTTTAATGAAACAGAATTAAATGGAAAAACAAGTGAGTATAAAATATTTGAAAAAGAAGGTTTAAAAATTGGTGTTTTTGGTTTAGGGATAGAGCTAGAAGGGCTTGTGGATAGAAGGATGTATGGAAAAACTAAATACAATGATCCAGAAGTAGCATCTGCTAGAATGGCTCTGTTTTTAAAGAACGAAAAAAAATGCGATTTAATTATTTGTTTGTCCCACTTAGGATATAAATACCAAGAAAGAAAAATTAGTGATATTGAGTTGGCAAAACAATCCAGATTTATTGATATTATAATTGGTGGTCACACACATACCTTTTTGGATAAACCAATTGTGCAAAAAAATAGAGATGGAAAAGAGGTTCATGTTTGCCAGGTGGGTTGGGCTGGAATAAGACTCGGAAAGCTAGATATAACCTTTGATAGAGGAAGTATGAAAAGAAAAAAAATAGAAGGAACTTCAATGAATATATTTCAAAAAGATTTTTTTAGTTCGCTCAGTTAACTAAAATAATTAGTAACCGCAAGAGATATTTTTCGCAAAAAAACTTTTTTTTCAGTAAGTTTTTCCACAAAAAAAAACTAATTTCAGTAAGCGTTAAAATTGAATTTGCTCAAAAGTAAGCACTTAGATAAAAAATGAAAAATACAACACAAAAATTATTTTGTTATTCACCTTTTTTTAAACAAATTTGTTCGTGCGATTGAGATATCCAATCGCACTTTTTTTGCGACAATAAAAAACAAGTATATACCATAAAAATATTTAGAGTAGATGGAAAAGAGTTATGAAAGTGTTTGGCAAAATTGTCTGTCCATAATAAAAGACAATGTAAGTGCACAAAGCTTCAGAACATGGTTCGAACCAATTAAAGCAATTAAGTTTGCAGATAATGTATTAACCATACAAGTGCCAAGTCAATTTTTTTACGAATGGTTAGAAGAACATTACATTGATTTGCTAAAAAAAACAATCAAGAAAGAGTTAGGAGCTAGTGGAAGATTAGAATACAACATTGTTATGGAGAACACTTATAACAATTCTAAACCATACACGGTAAGTGTTCCTACCAGTAATAAAAAAGCTGTGGGCAATCCTTCAGTTGCAATGCCGCTAGACATCAATACAAATGGCATAAGAAATCCATTTATTATTCCTGGTCTAAAAAAGATAAATGTAGAATCACAATTAAATCCTAATTATTCTTTCGAAAATTTTATTGAAGGTGAATGTAATCGTCTAGCTCGTTCTGCTGGATTTGCAGTTTCTAATAAACCAGGAGGAACCTCATTTAATCCTCTGTTTATTTATGGAGGAGTTGGTTTAGGAAAAACCCATTTAATGCATTCCATTGGAATTCAAATTAAAAATCAATTCCCTAACAAAACAGTTTTGTATGTAAATGCAGAGAAGTTTATGCACCAATACATAGATTCTGTTAGAAACAACGATACAAATGATTTTATTCATTTCTATCAAATGATAGATGTGTTGTTGATGGATGATGTTCAATGGTTTGCAGGAAAAGATAAAACACAAGATATTTTCTTCCATATCTTTAATCACCTTCACCAGTCAGGAAAACAAATTGTTCTTTCTGCCGATAAACCTCCAGTGGAAATGCAAGGAATGGAGCAAAGGTTGTTATCCCGCTTCAAATGGGGCCTTTCTGCCGACTTGCAAGCACCGGATTTAGAAACAAGAATTGCAATACTTCAGAAAAAAGTGTACAAAGATGGAATTGATTTTCCTAAAGACGTTTTAGAATACCTTGCTTACAGCATTACAAACAACGTTAGAGAATTAGAAGGTGCATTAATTTCTTTGCTTGCTCAATCTTCTTTAAACAAAAAAGCAATCACATTGGAATTGGCAAAATCCATGATTGATAAATTTGTAAAAAATACAGCAAGAGAAGTTTCCATAGATTTTATACAAAAAATTGTAAGCGATTACTTTCAACTACCTATAGAGTTAATGAAAAGTAAAACTCGTAAAAGAGAAGTTGTTCAAGCTAGACAAATTGCAATGTATTTTTCTAAAAGTTTAACTAAAGCCTCATTGGCAAGTATAGGTGCACACTGCGGTGGAAAAGACCATGCAACTGTTTTACATGCATGCAGAACAGTAAATAATTTAATGGAAACGGATAAAAGATTTAAAATTTATATCGAAGAAATTGAGAAAAAAATTGCAGTAGTTTAATTTTAACCTACGGTTATTTAATTGAGGATAATGCTTGAAAATTTTTGAGTTTTTTATCCTCAATTTTTTTTATGCTTACTTTAGTTAAATTTTAGTTGGTTAAAAGTGTGATGAAAAAGTTTGGAGTAAAAATTTTGCTATTTATTCTCATGAGCAACTTTTATTTTTTATCCTGCAAAAAAAAGGACAAAGAGTTTCCTGTAATAAATTTTGTCTCTCCCAGCTCTCAAAGCCAATACAAAGTTTTAGAGACCATATATTTTAAAGCAGAAATTTCTGACAATAAAAAAATTGAAAGTATTTCAGTTTCATTACTCGATAAAAACTCAAACATAATTGTAAGTTCATTTGAACCTAAAAAATTTGAGAAAGGAATAACTAATTTTCAGTTATCAGAAAGTATAGAATTGTCAGACAAATCAATTGTTAGTGGAGAATACCGGATAAAAATTTCAGCTTCCGATGGAGAATTAACAGCCTCAAAAGAATTAAAAATTTTAATTGATGAACTACCCAAAAAACGTGAAGCAATTTTATACTTTCAAAAAAATACCAACAATTTCTCCGTATTTAAAATTGATTCAGCAAATTCAATTTCACAAATAGCAAGTATGAATGGTTTGTTTTTAGGTGCAAAATCATTTTCATCAAAACAACTAATTGCTGCAGCTACCAATCAGCCAAGCCAAATAGCTTTTTATTCCTATAAGTCTTTTTCTAATCCTGCTATTGTTTATAGTCTTGATTTATTAAGTGCTTTTGCAATTGGGGACAGCTGTGTTTATTATGGAAACAGAGCAGGATACTCTAGAGGATTGGATGATTTAATGGTACAAAAAATAAATTTTATTTCTTCAATTGAAAGTTATTTTCCAACACTAATTTTTGAGAGTTCTTCTTACTTATTTTGTATTCAGTCAACTATTTTTAACCAACATATTCTTGAGGTTAGAAATAAAATTACTGGTGGATTACTAAAATCAAAGGACTTAAGTTTTAAGCCAATTTGCATTTCCGAAAAAAATAGCGAAAAAATAATTCTATTAAAATCAGATAATAGTCAAACACAATTAATTGAATATGATTTTTTAAATAACACCTTGTCGTCAATAAAAGATATAAACGAGAGTATTATTTATTTAAAAAATTTAAATTCCAATATTCTCTTATTAATGGGGAGCAATAAAATATTTTCATACAATTACAGCACGGGTTTTTTAGGCGAATATTCTAATTTTGGCGGTGTTTATCAAATGGAAATTGATGAACTAAATAATCAAATTTTGCTGCTTAGAAGTGGTCAATTAATTTTGACCAATAAAGATTCTCCTTCACAAAATTTTATAATACCTTTGCCTATAGGAGAGGGTCAAGTGCAAATTATGTATAACAAATAGTTTAGAAATGTATATTTTAAAAGTAAAGGGGAAAGCAAAAATTCCTGATTACATTCAAATTCGCGACGAAAACTTTACACTTAAAGCATATTTTAGAGTAGATAGGCCGGAAAAATCATTGGCAAAATTTGGTTTTGAAGATCAAAAGCTAGAAAAATTAATGAAAATAATTAACGAAATGCCATTTGGTGTTGTTCAAAAAATTGAAGAGTGATGAACGAAGAAATTTTAGTTTCCGCAAATAATTTAAGTGTTTATCAGCAAGGAAATTTAGTTTTAGCTGATGTAAACTTTAAGGTTTCTAAAGGAGAATTTTTGTATTTGGTTGGAAAAACAGGAAGTGGAAAAAGTAGTTTGCTAAAAATGATCTACGGTGCATTGCCGGTAAATGATGGCAGTCTACTGGTTTGCCATCAACACATGAAGTCAATTAATAACTCTGAAATACCCTTACTAAGAAGAAAATTAGGAATTGTATTTCAAGATTTTCAGTTGCTAATGGACAAAACAGTGGAAGAAAATTTGAGTTTTGTATTAAAGGCCACGGAATGGAAAGATGCTCAAAAAATAAAAAATAAATGCATAGAAGTTCTAACTGCGGTGGATTTGGTTTCAAAAGCAAACAAAATGCCTCATCAACTTTCAGGAGGAGAGCAGCAAAGATTATCAATTGCAAGGGCACTTATAAATGATGCTGAATTAATTTTAGCTGACGAACCTACAGGAAATTTAGATCCAGAAACTTCAGTAGAAATTGTAAAGCTTCTTCGCTCATTAAGTTCTATTGGAAAGGGCGTTATTATGGCCTCTCATGATTATAATGTTATTCAAAAATTTCCTGCAAGAATGCTGCACTGTATAGATGGAAAAGTGATTGAAAAAAGCATTTTAGTTTAAAAAATTAAGTCAATTAATTTTTTGCAGTTGTATGAATTTGAGAATTCACTACTTTCAATTTGTTGTCTAAAAATAAAATCAGCTTCATTAAAATCTTTAAAGAAATAGTTTTCTAAGTTTTTAACCATTAGTTCCGTATCGTCCTCTACAATGCAATATTTCTCCAAGCCGGTGTTTGCAACCATTTGAGAGTTTGCCATACAAAATCTTCCGTTAAACAAGGCCGCTAACAATTTTAATTTTATTCCTGTTGGCTGAAAAGTAGGAAGAAAATTAATTTGTGCTTCTTTTATTAATTCAATAATTTCTTCATTAGAAATAGTATGTTTTAGTTGAACATTTTTGTTTTTTTGTGCCAATAAAATTAATTCTTTTGATGGCTTATTTCCTGCAATGATTAATGGAATATTTGTTTTAGAAAAAACTTTTTCGAGCAGAAATTTTGCCGCAATATCGTTTTCCGCAACTGCTAAATTCCCATGATACAAAACAAAGTTTCCATTGCCTGTTTTACATTTTATTTTGTTGTTGCTATGAAATGCAGAAACATGAACACTATTGTATCCTTTTGCATTTAAATACAAATTATCATTTTTAGAAATTGCAGCAATTCCTTGTGCATGGGTTAACACAGATTCAAATTTCTCTAGTTTACTGGCCTCAATTGAAAAATATTTTCTTTTAGAAAATTTAGATTCTGCCAGTGAAAGCGATTTGTAATAATCATGTTCTATGTTATGTGTTCTAACAAACTTTGCTTTGTGTTCAATTAATCTGTCGTTTAAAATTTTGCAAGTATGAAGTCCTTCAAATAGAATGGGGTAATTGTCTGCTGCTAATCTGTTTAATAAAATTTGCGAGTTTCTACTGCTTACAACAAAAGGTGTATTTAATAACAATAAATACGGACTTAAATTTCTTTTGTAATAAAAAACCTTGATGCAAAATTCTTCTAGAATAGGTGCAATTGCTCTTCCATAATTGTAACAATGTAAAATTATCTCTACTCCAGCTTCGTGCAATGCTTTAATTTTGAAGAAAACATCTATCACACCGCCATAATCTGCAGGAAATGGAACGTCAAATGAAACAATATGTAACTTTTTTGTTTCTATAATATTAAATTTGTGGCAAATATAATAAAGCAATTTTCATTTTGATAGAAGCAATAGGAATAATAAAAACTTTTGAAGGCTCAACTAATCTTAAGGTTTTAAAAGGAATTAACTTAAACATTAAAAAAGGCAGTGTAGTTTCAATTGTTGGTGCTTCGGGTGCTGGTAAATCTACTTTGTTAAATATTTTAGGAACTCTAGAAAAACCTGATCAAGGAAAGGTAATTATTGATGGTGTAGAAGTTTCTGCTTTAAAAGGAAACAAACTTTCTGATTTTAGAAACAAAAACATAGGATTTATTTTTCAGTTTCATCATTTGTTGCCAGAATTCACCGCACTAGAAAATGCAGCCATGCCTGCTTACATTGCAGGTAAGTCAAAAAAAGAAGCAGAATCATTGGCCATAGATTATTTAAATTTTTTAAAACTTGGAGAAAGATTAAATCACAAGCCATCAGAACTTTCTGGGGGCGAACAACAAAGAGTAGCTGTAGCCCGCTCATTAGTTAACAATCCAATGGTTGTTTTTGCGGATGAACCTTCTGGAAATTTAGATTCTGAAAACGCTGTAGAATTGCACAAATTGTTTTTTACTCTAAGAGATCAATTTAATCAAACATTTGTAATTGTAACTCACAACCAAGAATTGGCAGACAGTGCCGATAGAAAATTAAAAATTAAAGACGGTTTAATTTCTGAATAAAAATAATTTATTTTCCTTTGTATAAATACTAAAAAATAATGAAAGCATATATATTTCCGGGCCAAGGTGCCCAATTTGTTGGAATGGGCAAAGAACTCTACGAAAACAATGAATTAGCAAAATCAATGTTTGAAAGAGCAAATGAAATTTTAGGTTTTAGAATTACTGATGAAATGTTTAATGGAACCGACGAGGGTTTAAAACAAACAAAAGTTACTCAGCCTGCAATTTTTTTACACAGCGTTATTCTGGCAGCAACTCTTGGCGATTCATTTAAGCCAGATATGGTTGCTGGACATTCTTTGGGTGAATTTTCTGCTTTAGTGGCAAACAAAACGTTAACGTTTGAAGATGCTTTAGTATTGGTTTCTAAACGTGCTTTAGCCATGCAAAAAGCATGCGAAATGCAAGTAAGCACTATGGCTGCAATTCTTGGTTTAGACGATACAACTACAGAAAAAATTTGTGCAGAAATTTCAGCAGAAGGAGACATTGTGGTGGCTGCAAATTATAATTGCCCCGGACAATTAGTAATAAGTGGCTCTATAGAAGGTGTAAATATTGCATGTGAAAGATTAAAGGCCGCAGGAGCAAAAAGAGCTTTAGTATTGCAAGTTGGAGGTGCATTTCATTCGCCATTAATGCAACCGGCGCAAAAGGAGTTAGAAGATGCAATTAACAATACAAAATTTTCTATTCCAATTTGTCCTGTTTATCAAAACGTAAATGCTAATTCCGTTACTGACCCAGAAGAAATAAAACAGAATTTAATTTTACAATTAACTGCTCCTGTGCGTTGGACGCAAATATCCGAAAATATGATTAAGGACGGATGCAATTCATTTGTTGAAGTTGGTCCGGGAAAAGTTTTACAGGGATTGGTAAAAAAAGTAAAAAATGATGTGGAGGCAGTTTCTGCTTAACTAGTCTTTAACTTTTTTTCTTAAATACTCCATTATAGATACAACTCCAAGCAACATGGTTAGTGCATAAACTGTGTCTTCTATGGGTATGGTATAAATTCTTTTTCCTAAATTTTCGTCGTTGTTATAAATAACTACAGGAATTGCGGTTAGAATTCCATTTATTATTAAAAAAGGAATCAAGTGTATTAAATAGGAAATTATAAAATGCGACATATATGCTGCTTTTATTATAAAATGATGAGAAAGCAATAGCAATCCACCAAAAAAGCAGTTGTAAAATGTATAAGCTTTATTAAAGGATAAAAATGAAAGAAACAATAAAAAAAATCCTCCTCCTTGACAAAACCAATCTATTATTTTGGGAGATACTCTAAAACTGAAATAAATGCGATAGCATTCATAAATAAAAACACTGGCATAAGGAACACAAATAAAAAATAAAATTTCCTCTAAAGGCAATCCCCAAAAATATATTCCCAAGATATAATCCTTATTAAAACTCCACACACTATACTTTGTAAATAAAACATCCCAAACAATAAAGAATACTCCAACAATAAAAATTCCGGTAAAGAGTTCTTTCCAACTTTTATAAAAGGCAACTTTTTTATCAAAACTCAGGATAAAAGGAAAAAACACAGAAATTAAATTCAGAAACAAATACGTGTAATGACCAAACATATTCTTATTAAAAATGTGATTAAAAAACAAAAGGAACCTAAAGAAGTTCCTTTTGCTTTATGAGGATTTAAAAAACTATGCTAATACTTTTTTAACCAAATCGGCTGCTTCTTGCAGCGCAATAGCGGAGAAAACTTTTAAGCCAGAATCGTCAATAATCTTTTTTGCTTCAACAGCATTTGTTCCTTGCAATCTAACAATTATTGGAATATTTATAGTTCCCATGTTTTTGTAAGCATCTACAATTCCTTGTGCCACTCTATCGCAGCGTACAATTCCACCAAAAATGTTCACAAGAATTGCTTTTACGTTTTCGTCTTTTAAAATAATTCTAAACGCTTGTTCTACTCTTTGTGCATTTGCAGTTCCTCCAACATCTAAAAAGTTGGCAGGTTCTCCGCCACTTAATTTAATAATATCCATTGTTGCCATAGCTAATCCTGCGCCATTTACCATGCAACCAACATTGCCGTCTAGCTTAACATAATTAAGATTAAACTCTCCTGCTTCTACTTCTGTAGGGTCTTCTTCTGTTTTATCTCTTAATGCTGCATAATCTGGATGACGATACAAAGCATTTTCATCAAAAGATAATTTGGTGTCAACTGCAATAATTTTGTCGTCGGAAGTTTTAAAAACAGGATTAATTTCAAACATTGCAGCATCAATTGTGTCGTAAGCTTTGTATAAATTGGTTACAAATTTTACCATCTGTTTAAATGCTTCGCCAGACAAACCTAAATTAAAAGCCACTTTTCTTGCCTGAAAAGGTTGTAATCCAACTCTTGGATCAATTTCTTCTTTAAAAATTAAATGAGGTGTATCGTGAGCAACATCTTCGATGTTCATTCCTCCTTCGGTAGAATACATAATTATATTTCTTCCTTTTGTTCTATCTAAAAGAACACTCATGTAAAATTCTTTGGTGGGCGATGCTCCTGGATAATATACATCTTGGGCCACTAAAATTTTATTTACTTGTTTTCCTGCATCACCAGTTTGAATGGTAACTAGAGTATTTCCTAAAATGTTTTTTGCAATAGTAGAAACCTCATCAAGATTTTTTGCAAGTGCAACTCCTCTTTGCTCTGTACCAACAATTTTTCCTTTTCCTCTGCCTCCGGCATGTATTTGGGCTTTTATTACCCACCAACCTGTTCCGGTGTCTGCTTGTAATTTTTTTGCCGCCTCTACTGCAGCCGAAGGACTGTCTGCAACTATTCCTTCTTGGATGGATACGCCAAAGCTTTTTAGAATGGCTTTACCTTGATATTCGTGTATGTTCATAGTTTGTTTATGCTAAAGTGTGGCGAAAATACATAAAAGAATTTAACTTTTTGTAACCTTTACTATAACAAGTAACGTATCAACCTCACATTTCAAATAAATTTGTATTTATGAGTGAATCTCTACACATTGAACAACCAAATTTAACAGCTGAACTTCCTTCACTAGAGTTGGTTAGACTTTTTGCTGATTTTTCAAAAAAAACTGCGAAAAATCAAAAACTCGATAAATCAGAGGTTTTAAATGGTTTAGCTCTTTCTAGAGAGTTAAGAAACAATGCAAATATTGGTCAGAGTTTGTATTACCTTTCAACCATACACTATGCCGACAAAAATTATCAGCAAGCTTTAATTTTGCTTGATGAGGCACAAAAGCTATTAAAAAAAGAAACAAAACCTTTAATATTATTAAAATGCCTTGAATTATCAGGGAAAATTTACCACGATTTAGAAGATTTTGAAATGGCCTTGCAAATTTATTTTGAGGCTCTAAACCTTGCTTCAAATAATCTTGCCCTTGAATATTACAAAGGTAACCTGCATCACAACATTGGACTTGCCTTTAAGTCAACAAGAGATTTTGATACAGCCATTACTCACTTTAGAAAGTTTTTAGAGATATCTGAAAAATTTGAAAGACCCAGAGAAATTGCTGAAGCAAATTTTGAATTAGGAAACATTCTTACATGGGCAGATCAGTTGGGTGAAGCTGGTATTTTTCTTAAAAAAGCAACTGCACAATCCATTGAATTAAGCGATGTAAAATTAGAAGTTTATACCCTAGCTTCCAGAGCTATTCTTAAAACAAAACTTCGCCAATTTAATTTTGCATTTAATTTATTTGAAGAAGCATTAGAAAAATCTAAAGAATTAAACAATGAGGATATAGTTGCAAATATTCTTAAAAGCAAAGGGAGATTGTTTTTAGAAATGGGTCAGCCAGAACATGCAATATTCTTATTGGATGAAGCATTTGTGATTGCCGAAAAATTAAAATCAAATCAGATTCTTTTAATGGTGTACCAGTCTTATGCACTAGCTTTTGAGCAATTAAAAGAATTTGAAAAAGCATTGCATTACAATAAACTGCATTTTGCATTAGAGAAAAAAATGATTGAAGAACGCGGTAAAACAAGAGTTCAAGGACTTCAATTAAAGTTTGATATGGAAGAAGTGTTGAAAGAAAACGAAATTTTTAAACTAAAAAATGTTGTTCTTCAGCAAGCTCACGATAAAATTTCTCAACAGAAATCAGAAATTGAAATCATCAATAAAGATTTAACTTCAAGTTTATCTTACGCAAGCAAAATTCAACAGGCTATTTTGCCTCGCAAAGAAGAAATTGATGAAACGCTTCCCAATCACTTTTTATTATTAAATCCAGTGAACATGGTAAGTGGAGATTTTTACTGGTATTTTAATTCCGATTCTCATTCATACATCGCCGCTGTAGATTGCACTGGTCATGGAGTACCAGGTGCTTTTATGAGCATGATTGGTAATACTTTGCTCAACGAATTAGTAAATGCCAACAGAGACATTGAACCTAATGAGTTGTTAAGATTGTTAAATTTAGAAATAAAAAAATCCTTACGTCAGGACCTTTCCGAAATAGACAATAACGATGGAATGGACATTAGTTTGTGCAGAATAGATAAAGCAACAGGCAATGTAGTTATTGCTGCTGCAAATCGCCCTGTTTATATTTACAGAAATGCCGATAGTAAAATTGAAGAAATAAAACTTGATAAAGGCTCTTTAGGAGGATTTCATAGCAACAGCGAAAGACAATTTACGAGTTTTAATGTTACGCTAAACCAAGGCGACACTATATATTTATTTACCGATGGCATTACTGACCAGTTTGGTGAAGCCACAGGAAAAAAACTTAGGCCAATAAACTTTAGAAATTGGATTTTAGAAGGAGCACAATTAGATTTAAGTACTCAAAAAGAATTTTTTATCAATAAAATGTCAGAGTGGCAAGGTTCAGAAGCCCAAGTAGATGACATGCTTTTAATTGGATTTACGCTTTAGGAATACATCACTAACAAATTTTTGTTGATTAATCGGAATGCCTCTGGGTATTCCGATTTTTTTTTATCCTTAAAATTGTATCATAAAAAAAATACAATGCAGCATTATCATTTTATTGCAATAGGAGGTGCAGCAATGCACAATTTAGCGCTGGCTTTGCACGACGAAGGGTATACAATAACCGGTTCAGACGACGAAATAAATGATCCATCAAAATCTAGATTACAAGCAAAAGGATTGCTGCCTGAAAATATAGGCTGGTTTCCGCAAAAAATAACTGCCCAAATTGATGGGGTAATTCTTGGAATGCATGCAAGAAAAGACAATCCGGAACTATTAAAAGCACAAGAATTAGGTTTGAAGATATTCTCGTATCCAGAGTTTGTTTACGAAGCCACCAAAAATAAAATACGAATTGTAATAGGAGGTAGTCATGGAAAAACAAGTATTACTTCTATGATTTTGCATGTGTTTGCTGAAAATAATATTGCAACAGACTTTTTGGTAGGTGCACAACTCAAGGGATTTACTAACATGGTTAAGTTTTCTCAAACGTCAAAATTTGCAGTAATAGAAGGTGATGAATACTTAACTTCACCGCTTGATTTAAGACCAAAGTTCCATTTGTATCATCCCAATATTGCACTAATTAGCGGAATTGCTTGGGACCACATAAATGTTTTTCCAACATGGGAAAACTATGTGGAGCAGTTTAAAATTTTTATTGATTGCATAGAAAATGAGGGCAGTTTGGTTTACTATAAAAATGACACTACCTTAAACGAAATTGCTTCAAAATCATTAAATAAAAACAAATATGCTTATAACGTACATCCTTATGAGATAGAGGATAACATTACTTTTTTAATTACCCCATTAGGGAAATTACCAGTTAAAGTTTTTGGAGAACATAACCTAGCCAATATTTCCGGTGCAAAACAAATTTGTATGTTGTGCGGAATAAATGAAGTTGATTTTTACAGTGCAATTGCCACCTTTGAAGGAGCAGCAAAAAGACTACAAAAAATAAAAGAAAACAATAATTCTGTTTTCTATTTTGACTTTGCACATTCACCTTCAAAGTTAAAAGCAACAACAAAAGCAGTAAAGGAACAGTTTAAAGAACGTAAATTAATTGCTTGTATGGAGCTACATACATTTAGTAGTTTAAAAAAAGAGTTTTTAGAACAGTATCATGGAGCAATGGATGAAGCCGATATTCCTTATGTTTACTTTAATCCTCATACTATAGAGCACAAAAAGCTAGAAGCAATTAATCCGCAAGAAGTGAAAGATTCGTTTAAGAACGAAAAAGTAAAAGTGTTTACTAATTCAAAAGAAATGGTTGAATCACTTAAAAAACTAAAAGGAAAAGACACTGTTTTTTTGATGATGACATCGGGTAATTTTGACGGAATAAAAATGGAGGAATTAGCAGATTTATTATTGGATTAAAAAATCCCAACAAACAATTCTTCGTTCTGTTTTATCATAGCTCTGTACATACCTGGTGAGTTAAATGAGAAACAAACATCTCCATTTCTATTCACTCCAATTAGGCCACCTTCTCCACCAGTTTTTACTAATTTATTTTTTACAACTTCGTTGCATGCATCCTCTAGGCTAAGGTTCTTATATTCCATTAAACAGCTAATGTCATAAGCCACTACCTGTCTAATAAAATATTCTCCATGACCGGTGCAAGAAATAGCACAAGTATTATTATTTGCATAACACCCCGAACCAATTATTGGAGTATCTCCAACTCTTCCAAATTTTTTATTTGTCATTCCTCCTGTTGATGTAGCTGCTGCAATATTTCCATGAATATCCTTGGCAACAGCACCAACTGTTCCTTTTTTATTTTTATTATCAGCGTGGTCTAGTTGCATAACTCCCGCTTTCCTTGCTTCTAAAAGTTGAATGTACCTTGCTTCAACAAAAAAATAATCATCTGGTAATAATTCAAATCTTTGTTGTTTTGCAAATTCAATGGCTCCTTTTCCCATCATCATCACATGCTCCGACTTAAGCATAACTTCTTTTGCTAATAGCACGGGATTTTTTATTCCCCAAATTCCGGCTACTGCACCGGCAAGCATACTATTGCCGTCCATGATAGAAGCATCCATTTCGTTTTTTCCAGCAGCATTAAATACAGAACCTTTTCCTGCATTAAACAATGATTGATTTTCTAATTCACAAACGGCAGCTGCAACGGCATCAATTGCTGTACCTCCTTTTTTTAGAATTTCTTCTCCTTTTAATATAGAAGTTTGTAGTGCCAAGGTATAGGCTTTTTCCCTTTCACTTGTCATAAGTGATTTATCAATTGTACCTGCTCCTCCGTGAATTGCTATTGAATACATGTTGTTTTTTTTATCAAATAACGAAATTGTAATTTTTAATTGCAAATAGGATGGATAATTAAGTCCTCAATAATTAATATAGAATTTTTGTGTTCTTATGAGAGTAACTCATTTTTTTACATTCTTATATGGTTTTGCACATCTTTGGAAATGTGTAAAATTTATCTCAGTGTGTAAAATTCAATTAAAAAACGTATTGAATTTTTTTAAGATTATTGGAGGAGAATTATTTTGTTAGAAAGGTTTAAGCATTTAATTAATAAATTTGTGTTCCAAAAAATTGGCAAAAAGTGAATTTAAAACAACCTGTATTTCGATTATTTGTTTTTTTGATTGCATCTTGTTTGTTCTTTTTGTTTTTTTATTTTTCTACAAAGTTTTTTGGAAATCCAGACAGTAATGAAATAATCAAACAAAAGTTCGAAAAATCACTTCATTTAAAAGAACAACAATTTTCTGTCTTTTGCGATTCAATAATAAAGCTACCACAAAATAAAACAAGGAGGGAGTTATTCTTTTTATTTGACAAAAAACAATTAAAAAATTTGCAAGAATATGGATTTTCTTTTTCAATTTATAAAGAAAATAAATTGTGGTTTTGGACAAGCAACGAAGTGGTTGATTTACCTAAGTATTCTCTACAAGAAGAAGTTGTTAATACCAATAATGGGTGGTATTTAAAGAAAAATTACAAGTTAAATGACTATACTTTTTATTTCTACTTATTAATCAAACAAGAATTTTCTATTAAAAATAATTTTTTAAAAGATAAATTTAATAATGCATTACCCGTTAACTCCGATTTCAAAATTTCAAAAGAAGATGCAAATAATAGTGGAATAAAAATAGTTTGTAAAAACAAGAGCAGCTCTTTTTTTCTTTTTCCCAGTGTTTTTAAAGTAAACATTTTCAATCAAGTATTTTCGATATTGCTTTTACTCATAGCCATTTTTCTCTTTTCTAATGCAATATCTATTTTTAGAATGTTTTTGGTTCCTAAGCTTGGTAATTGGATATCTGTATTCTTGTTTTCACTCATACTATTTGGGCTTCGTGAATTTATTTTTATTTTAGAGAATTCGGAATTTATAAATGGCCTTGATTTTTTTAATCCTTCTTATTATGCTTTTAATTCATACAATCCATCATTAGCAGATTTACTAATAAATGTATTTATCATATTTATTATAGCTAAAGAACTGCTTTATTCAAATCTAAAAATAATAAACAAATCAAGATTCACTTCAATTTATTCTATATTCTTTTTTACCGGAATACACATTGCTGCCTTGGGTTGTTCTGTATTAATTTCTAGCTTGGTAAAAGATTCAGTAATTAATTTTGACTTATCTAATTTTTATAGGTTATCAGAGTTTTCATTTATTGGAATATTTATAACGGCTTTAATATTCTTTACTTTTTTTACGATTGCCTCGTTTATTACAAATCAAGTAAGCCAAGCCGAAACAAATAGAGATTTTTTCTTAGTTACTTTTAGTATTTCTGCCTGTATATTTTTGTTGCTTTATTTTTTAGATTATCAAAATTATAGAATAATTTACTTTAGTACAGCCTACATTTTTTTGCATTGGATTTTTGAAAAGGAATTTTTTGAAAAAGAATATTTTTCAAGAAGTATTATCTATATATTACTCTTTGCATTTTGGGGCTCGCAAATTTTAACTTACGAATCAAGTAAAAAGAAAAGTATTCTAGCTAAGAATTTCTCTGATAAAATTGCTTCTGAAAAAGACAATATTGCAGAATACTTGTTTCCCGAAATAATTAATAAAATTACAAAGGATGAATTGTTTCAAACTCCTTTTAATTATAATGAAACATTAAATCAAACAAAAGTTAAAAAAATCAGAGAAAAGTATTTAAATGGATATTGGGAGAAGTTTGATGTTAAGATTTATGTTTATGATACTTTGTGCAGGATACTTACAAAATCGTCTAGTGCAGAGATAGAAAGAATTGATTTCTTTGAAAATATTTATACGAGATCAGAAAATTTTAGCGGTACTCCAAATTTGTATTATATACCTGCAAAAGGCAAAGAGGACAAAGGTTTATTGGCTACAATAAAACTCACATTTTCTGAAGAAGGAGTTACGAAAATTCAGAATTTGTTTATTGAATTTTCTTCGAAATTTAATTCAGAAGAAATTGGATATCCATCGCTGTTAGTAGATAAGGACTTTATTATTTCTGATGATTACAATCAATTTTCATATTGCAAATACAAAGATGGAAAACTTGTACCTCTCTCTAAAGACATAGATTTTAAATACAATTTAACGAACGATTTTTTAAGTAAAGTTGAAATTAAAAATGGATATTTTAAATACAAAAATTACAATCATTACATCAACAGAATATCAAAAAATACTTTCTTTTTGGTAAGTTATCCAGTTTTCTCTTTCTCTCAGCGATTTAATTTTACTTCTTACTTATTTTTGATTTACGGCATTTGTTTCCTATTATTTTTGTTACTCAGAGGAAAAATCACAAACTTGATATTAGATTTTCAAACCCTAAACACGAGAATAAGGTGGGTTGTAATTCTTTCGGTATTTCTTGCCTTAACATCGTTTGGAGGAGCTACAATCTTATATTTTAATAATTATTTTGAGCAGGAAAGTAGAAAGAAAATTTCTGGCAAACTACAAAATATGGTCATGGATATTGGTATAAAGTTTGGCGATGAAACAAAACTTTCTCCTCAAAATGGCGACTATTACAATTATTTGCTGTCTAAATTATACAATGTATTTGGAACCGATATAAATGTATTTGATAACAACGGTTTGCTTTTAGCATCGTCTCGAATAAAAGTATTTGACGAAGGCATTCTCTCTAATGTTATGCACACATTGGCATATAAGAAAATGGCTCTAGAAAATGAAAGTGAATATGTAAACAATGAATTTATTGGGCAGTTAAATTTTGTGAGTATATATGTTCCATTGTTCAACAACGAAAACAAGTTGCTTGGTTATATTCAATTGCCTTTTTTTAATCAACAACAAGAAATTCAAAAAGAGATATTAAATCTTGTGGTTACACTTGTTAATATTTATGTTTTGTTGTTTGTTGTATCGGGTTTGTTTTCTGTATGGCTTGCTAATAGAATTACAGAACCGCTAAAAATTTTAAAACAAAAATTTTCTATTTTATCACTTGCAAAAAACAACGATTTAATTTCTTATACCAAGAAGGATGAAATAGGAACACTTATTTCTGAATACAATAAAATGGTTATGGCTTTATCCGAAAGTGTTCAAAGATTAGCACAATCCGAGAGGGAAGGAGCTTGGCGCGAAATGGCAAAGCAAGTGGCACATGAAATAAAAAATCCGCTTACTCCAATGAAGCTAAGTGTTCAGTATCTGCAGAAATCATTAAAAGAAGATCCAAACAATTGGCCAAAAAAATTTGATAAAGTTTCTATCACCCTTATTGAACAAATAGAGGCATTAAATAATATTGCCAATGAATTTTCAAATTTTGCTGTTCTTCCAAAGATAAATTTGACTAAAATTAATATTGTAAATTTTTTAGAAATCACTATTCATCTCTATCAAAATACTCCTAATGTTGTTATGCATTTTGAGAATAAAATTAAATCAAAAAATATTCTTGTTGAGGCCGATCGGGAGCAAATGTTGAGAGTATTTAATAATCTTATAAAAAATGCCATTCAAGCAACAGAGAAATGTGATACAGGTAAAATTGAATTAGAATGCAGTCTAACTAATGATAAAAATGTATTAATTAAAATAATTGATAATGGAATTGGCATTGCAGAAGAGAACTTCGAAAAAATATTTGTCCCTAATTTTACTACAAAATCGGCCGGTACAGGGCTTGGATTGGCCATGGTAAAAAATATTATAGAAAGTTTTGGCGGCAAAGTATATTTTGAATCTCAGATAAATAAAGGCTCAACTTTTTTTATAGAACTTCCATTATTGAATTGAATAAATAAAACTAAATTTGCTCAAATTTTAAATTAAAAACTTCAACAAATAATAAAACCTATGAAAAGACCAATTAGGGTTTTAATAGCAAAAGTAGGATTGGACGGACACGATAGAGGTGCAAAAATAATTGCGTCTTTTTTGCGAGATGCCGGAATGGAAGTAATTTATACTGGTTTAAGACAAACTCCAGAAATGGTTGTTAATGCTGCCTTGCAAGAAGATGTTGATGCCATAGGAATAAGTATTTTATCTGGCGCACACAATACAGTATTTCCTAAAATTATTGAATTGATGAAAGCAAAAAACATGAACGATGTTTTGCTTACCGGCGGTGGAATTATACCTGAAAAAGACATGCACAAATTAAAAGAAATTGGGGTAGGAGAGCTTTTTGCTCCAGGCACGGATACAAAAGTAATAATTGAATACATAACAAATTGGGTAATAAAAAATAGAGAAATAAACTAAAAAAAAATGACAAATTTACTTACAGAGATTTACGGTAATGTTTTACTAATAACTATTAATAGGCCAGATAAATTAAATGCACTAAACTTATCAACTATTGAAGAAATTCATAAAACATTAAATCACTCCTTAAACAACAATAGCATTAAAGTTATAGTATTTACCGGAGCAGGACCCAAAGCATTTATTGCCGGTGCAGACATTGCCGAATTTGCAAATTTTAGCGTAGAACAAGGTTCTGAAATGAGTAAAAATGGTCATGATTTATTGTTTAATTATATCGAGAACTTCCCCAAGCCCGTGATAGCAGCAGTAAATGGTTTTGCACTTGGTGGTGGTTTAGAGTTGGCCTTGTCATGTCACATTAGAATTGCTTCGGCAAATGCAAAATTAGGATTCCCCGAGCTAAATCTTGGAGTAATTCCCGGTTATGGTGGCACTCAGAGATTATCGCATTTGGTTGGGAAAGGAAAAGCTATAGAGCTAATACTTACAACTGATATGGTTTCTGCAGATGAAGCTCATAAATTAAACATTGTAAATGCTGTTTACGCACCGGAGGAATTGTTAGATAAAACGCTGGAGATGGCAAATAAAATTGCGCTAAAATCTCCCATTGCACTAAAGGCAGCGCTAAAATCAATCATTACAAATTACGACAAACAACAAAATGGTTTTGAAACTGAAATCGAAGAATTTGGAAAATGTTTTGGAACCAACGATTTTAAAGAAGGCGTAAGTGCTTTTTTAGAAAAAAGAAAACCAGTTTTTAACGGCAATTAAGTTTAGTTTTTTGGATAATCCAATAAAAAAATTAGCATCTCAAACTGCGGTTTATGGACTAAGTAGCATTATTGGAAGATTTTTAAACTATTTATTAACTCCTTTATATACTTATAGTTTTATTCCCCAAGAATTTGGTGTAGTTGTAGAATTATACACTTACACCTCCTTTCTTGCAGTTATACTTACTTATGGAATGGAAACGGCTTTTTTTAGATTTTCAGTATCTCAGAAAGACGATAACAGCGTTTTTTCTACAGCCACGATTTCAATTTTAATTACCACGCTTACCTTTTTGTTACTTGGAATTTTTTTACATCAAAATATTGCAAATTTTTTAGGCTATTCGCACAATACAAACTACATCATTTGGTTTATTTTAATAATTGCCATAGATGCTTTAACAGCAATTCCCTTTGCAAAACTAAGGCAACAAAATAAAGCCTTGAAGTTTGCTCTCATTAGATTGGTTAACATTGGAGTTAATATTTTTTTAAACATTTTTTTTATTGTTTGGGCTCCCAAGTATTTTTCTGAGTATTGGTTTTATAACTCAACCATTGGTGTTGGATACATATTTATAGCAAACTTATTGGCAAGCTTCGTTACCCTAATCTTGTTGTTGCCGGAATTTAAGTTTTTAAAAAATGGCTTCTCCATTTTACTTTGGAAACAAATGATGAAATATGCATTTCCGCTTTTAATTGCCGGTTTAGCAGGCATGATTAATGAAACAATGGACAGGGTTTTGCTAAAGTTTCTTTTGCCCAGTAATTCCAATATAATGGAACAATTAGGAATTTATGGTGCCTGCTATAAAATATCTATTATAATGACAATTTTTATCCAGACATACAGGTATGCAGCAGAACCATATTTTTTTAATGAACATAAAAAGTCTGATGCAAAAAATACCTATGCTCAAACCATGAAATACTTTTTTATTGTTTGCATGTTCATCTTTTTACTCACAACCTTTTATTTAGACATTGTTAAATTATTTATTGGAAAGGCATACCGCGAGGGTTTAAATGTTGTTCCAATTTTATTAATGGCTAATTTGGCATTGGGAGTATTTTTTAATCTAAGCGTTTGGTACAAACTCTCCGGGCAAACAAAATTTGGAGCGTATCTTACAATTTTAGGTGCAGTTATAACAATTGTTGCCAATTTTATTCTTATACCAATATTGGGTTATACCGGTGCAGCTTGGGCTACCTTAATTTGTTATTTTGTTATGACAGTAACTTCCTATTTTATTGGTCAGAAGTTCTATACCATTCCTTATGACTTAAAAAAGATTGGATTTTATTTTGCATTAGGTTTATTGTTTTATTTCTTAGATTTTTACTTTGTTTCTCCTACCTATTTAGGTTATTTTATAAAATTCAGTTTGTTGCTGGTTTATTTTCTATCAATTTTAAAAATTGAAAATGTACTACCTAACTTAAAAAAGAATTATAATTAATAAACTATGACAGCAACTGATCCTTTGCACGGTAAAACGCTAGAAATGATTTTAAATCATTTAATAGATCATTTTGGATGGGAAGAATTAGGAAGAATCATAAAAATAAATTGTTTTATTAATAATCCAACTAAGAAATCTAGCCTAACCTTTTTAAGAAAAACCCCTTGGGCAAGGCAAAAGGTAGAGAAATTGTACTTGAGTATAATTTAGTGTACATCGTTTAAACTTTTAAATTTCTATTTTTATGCTTAAAATGTTAAAGGCACAATTCCGCAACTATAAATAATAATTATTAAAAAATTGGAAAACAATAAAATATAACTATATTTGCCAAATAATTAAACAATTACAAATTAACAAAACAAAAACAATGCAACACGGTACAGTAAAATTTTTTAATGGAACAAAAGGATTCGGATTCATAACTCCAGAAGGTGGAGGAGAAGACATTTTTGTTCATGCAACAGGATTAGTTGATCAAATTCGCGAAAACGACAAAGTAACATACGAAGTTGAAAACGGAAAAAAAGGACTTAACGCAACAAACGTAAAAGTAGCTTAATTCCATCCCATTAATCATTAAAGTCGAACAATCTGTTCGACTTTTTTTTTGCCCATTTTTTTTGTCTCAACGTTGAATTCAAGGTTAAACTATTACCTTTCTGTTTCCCAAATTTTAGTTAAAGATTACAGTGGATTGGTTCCATTTTCTCGTATTCTAAAAAAATATTTTCTACACAATAAAAAACACGGTTCAAGGGATAGAAAAATTATTTCGGATTTATGCTTTTCCTATTTCAGGCTTGGCAGAGCACTGCCCACACTTTCATTTGATACCAGAATTAAAGTTGCACTGTTTTTATGCAAAACCAATTCAAAAGGCTATGATGAACTTTTTGAGGACGAATATTTAAATAATTGGTCTATTGATAATAAAATCCGTTTATTATTTATAGAAAAGAAGTTCTCCGACTTTAAATTATATGACGTATTTCCATTGATTGAGCAAATTAATTTTAGTAACAAAAATGAGTTTGTACAGAATCATTTTTATCAACCTTATCTGTTTATAAGAATAAGAAAAAATAAGTATTTGAGCGTCACAGAAAAACTACAAAGAAATAATATATCATTTAAAGAAATTGAAAAAAATTGTTTGGCGCTTTTAAATTCTACAAAGCTTGATAGCATATTAAAAATTAATGACGAGGCTGTTATACAGGATTTAAGTTCCCAGAGAATTGTTCAGTTTTTTGAGTTGATAAAAAGTAGCAATAGTTCTATTAAAAATGTTTGGGATTGCTGCGCTGCAAGTGGCGGAAAATCTATTTTGGCTGTTGATACCCTAGAAAATATTCAATTAACAGTAAGTGATGTTAGAACTTTGATTCTAGAAAATTTAAAACAACGATTTTTAGAAGCCAATATTTTTAATTACACATCGTTTATTGCAGACCTTTCTGTAGAAAATAAGTTAAATAAAAAGTTTGATTTAATTATTTGTGATGTGCCTTGTTCGGGAAGTGGAACGTGGAGCAGAACACCAGAAATGTTATGTAATTTTAATTTAGAAAAGTTAAATAATTTTGTTGAATTGCAAAAAAAAATTTCATCAAATGCCTTAAATAGTTTGAGTAGCTCTGGATATTTTCTTTACATCACATGCAGCGTATACCAAGAGGAAAATGAAAATGTAGTAAATTATTTAGCAAATGAATTTGGATTAAAAATTATAAAAAGTTCTTATATTCTTGGATTCAATAATCATGCGGATACAATGTTTGCTGCACTTTTAAAATTTTGATACAAAAGTGCCATACATTAGTTTCCATTATTTATCTAAATAAATTTAACTTTGCTAACACAATTTCTAGGTAAATAACACACTTAAATAACCTCGCTACAAATAGTTATAAATTGTTTTAATCAAACTAAAAATGAAAAAAAAAGTTTTTGTTATCTCAGGAATTGCAATTGTTGTTTTAGTTGCAGTTTTTTTAGTGTTTAAAAATTATACAAAATCACACAGCCCTGCTGCAACATCTACCTATCAAGGAAAAGGTGCAAAATTGGAAGTAGCATATTGTAAACCTCAAAAAAAGGGGAGAGTTATTTTTGGGGATAAAAACTCTGGTGCATTGCAACCTTATGGCAAATATTGGCGAATGGGAGCAAATGAAGCAACCATTTTTTCTACGGACAAAGATTTAGAAATTGGCACTGGTAGTTTAAAGGCCGGTAAATATCAAATTTATGCTATTCCAGAAAAAGACAATTGGCAAATAAATTTCAACTCGGAGTGGGACAGATGGGGAGCACTTGAAGCAAATCATTCTACCGATGTATTAAGTATTGCTGTTCCTGCAAAAAATGATGCCGACGAAAAGGAAATTTTAATGGTAAACTTTGAAAATGATTTAGAGAACAATTCAACTAACCTAATAATACATTGGGATAGAACAAAGGTTATTGTTCCTATAAAGGTTAAATAAAATTTGAGAAACTAACAGCTAGAATATAATTTTAGATCATCAGTTGTTATTTGTTTTGAGTTTAAAAATAATTGAAATTAAATACGCTATTTTTTATAAGAAATTTTAATTTTGAGGAAGAATTATCATTATGGAAAACAATTTCCCCGAAAATCAAATTTTACAGAGATACAACGTAGCTCTAAATAAAAATATTTTATACTCTTACGAAGAGTTGCGGAGTATAGACATTGATCAGCAATTTATCTATAGTTTGTTGCAGACATTTGAAGACGAAAAATCTTTTTCAGAAGAAGAATACAATAAATATCCTTTAGAAATAATTATAGATTATATTCATAGAACACATAGATATTATCTTTCTAAAAAACTTTTTGAGATTGAACAAACAATAAACATTTTGGTAAAAGATTACTCAGATAATCATCCATTATTAGAGGCACTAAAATCTTTTTTTAAGGAGTATTCAATGAGTTTAAAATCTCATGTGCTTGCCGAGGAACAAGAACTACTTCCTTACATAAAAAATTTAATAGGTGCGAGAAACAAAACTAAAAATCAAGAAGAAGTAAGGGAGATTCTTGCAAATTATTCATTGCAAACCTTTATCAATTCGCACCTAGATACTGAGCAAGACTTATCTATGATTAGAGAAACAATATTAAATTATAAAGCACCAAAAACAAACCAAACTCCTTATCGAATTTTACTTTCTCAGTTAGAAACATTCGAAAAAGACTTATCTGTGCATGCACTTATTGAAGATAAAATTTTAATACCAAGAGCTCAACAATTAGAAATAGAAGTTAGGCAAAGTGTTTAGAAGTGTTTGATTTTTGTGCTATAAAATTTTCAAAGTTTACGTTTTTGTTT
>JBAXQC010000023.1:0-37033 GCA_037131955.1 Bacteroidota bacterium | reverse complement strand
CGCAAGCTATTTTTGGTGATAACAACACCCTAAAAATTAGTACAGAAGAGTTAAATAACGGGACTTATTTCGTAAATATAAAAAATGAAAATAGCATCATAGCCACTCAAAAGTTGATGATCTTAAAGTAATATTTTATCTCGGTTGCCAATCATCAAAAGACTTTGCCATAAGCGGTGTATTTTGCATGTTAAACATTTGGTTGTTGTATATTTCTTGTTCGGCCAAGTAAAATATCTGCGATCCATTTTGTTGCATTCTTCGGAGTGAATCTTGGTTGCAATAGAACACAAAATGTACATTTGGATTTATAGCTTTGTGATAAGTATCAACTAATAATTGATTGTACCACCACCCACTGATGATAGCAGTGGGTGAATTTAGATTGTTTGTTTTTGCCAATACTTGATTTACGTATACCTGCTTATTTACCCGTTTAGAATAATCGGCATACACAGGCCCACTGAATAAATCAAAGAAAATAGTTTGTCCTTTTATTTCTAGTTCTAACGTTTTAAACAATGACGATGAACCACGCTTTGTATCGGCTAAATTTACTCCACAAAAAAAAGCAGAAAGAATTAAAATTAATGAAAGTTTTGTAAATTTCTTTGCCTCTAAGCCTTGCAAAAACCACCAAATAACAAATGGAATTGTGGGAATTAGGTAAGCAGATTTTTGAGGAAGCTGAAGATAAATTATGGCTTGAAGAACAATAAATACTACTATTACAACATCTGCCCTTTTGTTTTTGCAAAATGTAAAAAATGAATAAAAAAGAATAGCCAAAACGCCTAATATTCCCCAAACACCAATACTTGATTTGTAAACTATTTTGGGGAAATTGGGATATGGAAACTGATCAGAATAGCTAAAGAATTGCCAACCGTATTGGTGAATAACAGGAATAAAAAATACAAGTGAAGTAAGTGTGCTTACTATCAAAAAAAAGAACCACGACTTGTAATTAATTTTTTGTTCTTCTAGGTATTCTATCATAACAAAAGGAACAATAACAACAGCGATATTTATTCTACATGCAATTGCAAGCCCAAACAAAACACCTGCCCAAACCATTTGTTTTTTCTGCACACCATACCACGATGCCATTGCAAAAGCCATTGCCCACATATAGTCTATTGTGCTAACAGATGCAATAAAAACTACCGGTACAAAAGCAAAAACTAATGCCGCCAACCAATAAAAACTTTGACTGTATTTTTTGCATATTTTACCAAAAAAATATACGGCAAACAAAGAGGCTATACAGCTTAAGAGATTGAAGAAAAGCGGTGAAGAAATTGGATAAAAAAAGGACAAAATAATTTCCTGAAAAGGATGACCCGGTAATCTAGAAACCTCTAAAACACCTGTTAAATATGAGTTATGTGCTGCTACAACTGTTCCATAAGAATCTTCTTCTACGCCGTATCCAAAAAACAAAAATGGGATTCTTGCAGCAAAAGCTAAAACAAGTATTGCACTAAATAAATTGCTATTGGAACGGTTTTGTTGTTTCAAAGTTAACGCTTTTCGATTCTATCAAAAAACCCTCCGTATAAAACATTTTTAACTCCATCTTCTAGGAAGAAATCTCCAGGAAAGCCTAATTCTATTTTGCTAACTTGGTTTAATCTATTTATGTGTTCATTAGAAAGTGTTACATCTAAACATTTTAGATTTTCTATAAACTGCTCTGGTTTGGTGGCCCCAATTATAGGAATACAAGAAAAACCCTGTTGCATAGTCCATTTAAGTGCAACGGATGAGGGCTGTACGTTTAGCTCATTTGCTACAGCAATTACTTCTTCTGTAATTTTTATTGCTCTTTCGTTTAGCCTTTTACTTTCTGGCGGTAATCTTCCTTTATCGCCTTTTGTGTATTTTCCTGTGAGCGCTCCTCCTGCCAAAGGTGCCCAAGGAGTTAGCGTTAGGTTGTAATGCTTAGCCATAGGAATTAATTCTCGTTCGGGAGTTCGTTGCAACAAACTATATTCTACTTGCAAAGCTACAAATCTGCTCCATCCCATTAGCTCTGCCATTGTTTGAGCTTGGCTAACCAACCAAGCAGGTGTATCACTTATTCCTATATAATTTACTTTTCCTTGTTTTACCAAATCATCTAAGCCACGCAGCACTTCGTCCATTGGAGTAAGGTTATCCCAAATGTGCAAATAGAACAAGTCTATAAAATCTGTGTTTAATCTTTTTAAACTTTCTTCTACACTCCTCATCATATTTTTTCTGTTGTTGCCACTTGCATTAACATTTGTAAGATTGTCGTGCAAAGAATATTTTGTAGCTACAATAAAGTTGTCGCGATTACTGTGTATAAACTCTCCAATAATTTTTTCGCTTGTTCCTTCGGTGTAACTATTTGCGGTGTCAATAAAATTTCCGCCATTGTTGGCAAAAGTATCTAAAATTTTTAAACTGGTTTCTTTGTCGGCTCCCCAATTCCATTCCTTTCCAAATCCCATTGTTCCTAGGCACAATTCCGAAACTTTTAGTCCCGACCTACCTAATAATTTATAGTTCATAGTACACTTTTTTTATAAGTTCAAAGTATCAAAAGTTGCATCATCCACCAAATTAGGCAGCGTAACTTTTAACAAAGGTTCATCTATCATTGCTTGTTCAATGGCAAAAACTGCTTCATTATTTCTTGCCCAACTTCTTCTGGCAATGCCGTTGTTCACATCCCAGAACAACATTTTTTTTGCCCTGTTTTCACTTTCTATGGTTCCGTCGAGCAGTAAGCCAAAACCTCCATTAATTACTTCGCCCCAGCCTACTCCACCGCCGTTGTGCAAGCTCACCCAAGTAGCCCCTCTAAAGGCATCTCCAACAAAATTCTGAACGGCCATATCTGCCGTAAACCTGGAACCGTCGTATATGTTTGATGTTTCTCTGTACGGAGAATCTGTTCCAGAAACATCGTGGTGGTCTCTTCCTAAAACAACAGGAGCTGAAATTTTTCCTTGAGCAATAGCTTTATTAAAGGCAACAGAAATTTGCATTCTTCCATTAGCATCGGCATATAAAATTCTTGCTTTTGAACCTACTACTAAATTATTTTTTTCGGCTTGTTGAATCCAGCGAATATTATCGTCTAACTGTTGTTGTATTTCCGATGGTGCATTTTTTCTTAGTTCTATCAGCACCTCTTCCGCTATTTTATCGCTTGCTCTAAGGTCTTCTATTTTGCCACTGGTGCACACCCATCTAAAAGGACCAAACCCATAATCAAAACACAATGGTCCTAAAATATCTTGCACATAAGATGGATATTTAAACGTTCCATCTTCATTAATTATGTCTGCTCCGGCCCTAGATGCTTCTAAAAGAAAAGCATTACCGTAATCAAAGAAATACATTCCTTTGCTGTGTAAACTATTAACGGCAGCAGCATGACGACACAAGGTACTTTGGATTTCTTTTTTAAACTGCTCAGGATTTTCAGCCATCATAATATTTGATTCTTCCAAAGTAAAACCTACAGGATAATAGCCTCCTGCATAAGGATTGTGCAAAGAAGATTGGTCAGAACCCAATTCTACTTGTATGTTGTTTTTTACAAAATACTCCCATAAATCAACAATGTTTCCTTGGTAAGCCAAAGAAATTGCTTCTTGGGAAGTTCTTGCTGTTTGTAATCGCTTGGCAAGTTCATCTAAATTTGTAAACACCTCGTCCACCCATCCTTGTGAGTGCCTTGTATGTATTGCCTTTTCATTTATTTCTGCTACCACACAAATTCCACCGGCAATTACAGTTGCTTTAGGCTGTGCACCGCTCATGCCTCCTAAGCCACACGTAACAAATACTTTTCCTTTTAATCCATCTCTGCCTTTTACAAATTTTCTTCCGGCATTCATTATTGTAATACACGTGCCATGAACAATGCCTTGCGGTCCTATATACATGTATGAACCAGCCGTCATTTGACCATACTGCGTTACCCCTAAAGCGTTATATTTTTCCCAGTCGTTGGGTTTAGAATAATTAGGTATCATCATTCCATTGGTAACCACAACCCTTGGTGCTTGTGTGTGAGAAGGAAAAAGGCCAAGCGGATGGCCAGAATACATAACCAATGTTTGCTCGTCTGTCATTTCTGAAAGATATTTCATGGTTAAGCGATATTGTGCCCAATTTTGAAATACCGCACCATTTCCGCCGTAGGTAATTAGCTCATGTGGATGTTGTGCAACTGCATGGTCTAAATTATTTTGAATCATAAGCATGATGGAGGCTGCCTGCTTGCTTTTTGCGGGATATTCCTCAATTGGCCTTGCGTATATTTTATGTGTGGGCATAAACCTATACATGTAAATTCTACCGTATGTTTTTAGTTCGTTTAAAAACTCCTTTACCAATGCAGCATGAAACTTTTTGTTGAAATATCTTAAAGCATTTTTTAGTGCCAGCTTTTTTTCTTGGTGATTTAAAATGTCTTTTCTTTTGGGAGCGTGGTTTACATTACTGTCATACGCCAAATGTTCTGGTAAATATTCAGGAATTCCTTCTGTTATTTCTTCTTGAAATGATTTTATTTTGCTCACTGTTTCCATAAAATATATGGTGATTAATTTTTTTGTTTTTTAAAACTGTCGGTGCTTTTGTTGTAGCCATACGGACAATGCCTGCAACCACTTTTGCAACAATGCCCTCTTTTTAAATGATACTTTTCTGTAAACACCAAATATCCTTCGGGAGTTTTGTAAAAATCATCAGGTTCAAGTTCTGGTTTCTTTGCAAACATGGTTTATTGCCTTTGGGCAAATTTACTATTCTATTTTAATAGATGTTGAATGTATTTTACAAATGAAGCCATAAAATGTTTTAAATTTATGGCAAATACAATTATACTAGTCTTGATAGATCTTGAGCAAAAAATTTTAATTTCAGCGCCTCCATTAGAACATTTAAACATTGCAAACAACACACATAATTACCATTGCAGCGTTTTGCGTTTAGATAAAATGAATGCTTGGTATGGAGGAAATAAATACTATAAACTTAAAAAAAACTTAGAGGAATATTATTCTGGCAATTATAGCAGCATAATTACTTTTGGTGGTGCTTATTCTAACCACATTTATTCACTGGCTGCCATAGGAAAAGAATTGGGCATAAAAACCATTGGATACATAAGAGGACTTGAGCCAGATAAACTAAGTTCAACACTAAACTTTGCAAAAGAATGCGGAATGGAATTGGTTTGGGTTTCACGAACTGACTATTCCTTAAAAAACGAAAAAGTCTTTGTTGATACGCTGCAAAAAAAACACCCCAATTGTTTACTAATTCCGGAAGGAGCAAGCAATGATCTTGGAATTGAAGGGTGCAAAGAAATTACAAGAGAAATTAATTTTGACTTTGATTACATTATAGTTGCTTGCGGCACGGGCAGCACACTGGCAGGAATTGTTAGTGGCCTTAAGCCGCATCAAATAGCAATTGGAATTTCTGTTGTTAAAGGTATTGATAGGTTGAGTTCTTTTGTTTGTAATAAAAACCCTGAAAAAAGAAATAATTTTAAGGTATTGTTTGATTATCACTACGGAGGTTATGCAAAAAAAAGCTTTTTGCTGGAGCAATTTGTAACTGGCTTTTACAAAGAAAACAAAGTGCCCTTAGATATGGTGTATACCGCAAAAGCAATGGCCGGATTGTTTGATTTGATGAAAAAAAATCATTTTGAACCTCACTCAAAAATTGTGTTTGTGCATACAGGAGGATTGCAAAATGGAGAAATGGCGGTGGGAAATTAATTTAAAATTTCAGGAATATTTTTACTAATTTTAACTCCAACATAAATTATGAAAAACAATATATTGTTTCTTTTACTTTTTATTTGCGGTGTAGGCTCATCTGCACAAGAAATTAATGTTTGTGGAACAGACATTTTGATGGAACGCAGGATGAATAAATATCCGCTCATAAAAGAAAAAAGAAAAGTGATGGATTTTCAGCCGCAAAAAAATTCTGTGCTCACTGCCTCATACACCATACCTATTGTTTTTCATATTTTACACCAAAACGGTCCGGAAAACATTTCTGATGATCAAGTGAGAGATGGATTAAGAATTTTAAACGAAGATTTTTCTAAAAGTAATCCCGATATCAATCAAATAATCCCCTCGTTTAATTCTATAGCAGATTCCACAAGAATTAGATTTGTATTGCCAACCATTGATCCCTTAGGGAATTGCACCAATGGCATTATTCATTACTACGATGCAAATACAAATTGGGACGCTAATGTTTCGGAATACGCCTATACATGGGACCCTACAAAGTATTTAAACATTTATATTGTAAAAACCATTGACGTGGGTAATGGATTTTCTGCTGCAGGTTATACTTATTTACCGGGCACTTGGCCTGATGGTTCAGGTGAAGACGCTATAGTAATGCTTAATAATTATTTTGGGTCAATTGGCACCGGAAATTACTTTATTTCAAGAGTACTCACCCACGAAATAGGACATTGGCTAAACCTTTATCATGTTTTTGGAGGAAGCAATAGTGCCGGAGTTGATTGCAATAGCGACGATTTTGTGGACGATACTCCCACCACACTTGGATATTTATTTTGTCCGGATTCTAATAATCCTAGCTCCTATCAAGTTTGTACGCCCGGGGTTGACGAAAACTTTCAGAATTATATGGACTATTCATATTGCTGCAAAATGTTCACTGCCGGTCAAGGACAAAGAATGAGGGATGCCTTATCCTCTGCCGTTTCGGGGAGAAACAATCTGAGCAGTGCAGAAAACTTGTCTTTAACAGGTGTATATAATTTACAGAGCAACTGCACCCCTCAAGCAGCTTTTAGCGTAAGTAATTCCCAAACATGTGTTGGCGTGCCAATTACGTTTTACGACAACAGTTGGAATGGTTTTCCGCAATTTTACAGTTGGACTTTCCCTGGAGGAAATCCATCCACTTCATCCGAACAAAATCCGGTTGTTACTTACAATACACCAGGTGTATATTCCGTAACTTTTTCTTGCGGAAATTCAGCGGGCTCAAGCACACCAATTTTTTTAGAAAACATTATTTCTGTGCAAGAGAATTCGCCGGGTGTGTATGCAAACTTTTGGGAAGAGAATTTCGAAAGTAATAGTATTCCGGGCATAGATTGGAGAGTAAACAACAACAGCGGTGGTTCACAATGGGCAATGACAAACGAAACAAGTGTTTCGGGAATTTTGTGTGCCAAGCTTACCAGAGAATTTAATTTTAGATTTAACGTTGCAGAGCTAATTGGTCCTTCGGTGAACTTAAGCAGCTTTTCTGCTCCGATACTAACATTTAAATTAGCTGCTGCAGAGGTTTTTCCTGAGCACGTAAATACCTTAAAGGTTTTTGCAAGTGTTGATTGCGAGCAAAATTGGATAGAGTTGTACAGTAGAAGTGGCCAGCAATTAGTAACCAGTAGCAGCACCGAGCCTGGGTTTATACCTCAAGGAGGCGGAGATTGGAGGATGGAATCTATTAACCTTAATGCCTTGGCGAACGAAGATCACGTATTATTTAAATTTGTTTATTACCGAGATAGTTTGCCACAGCCCAATAATGTTTTTATTGATGATATAAACATTGGCTCGCCTGATTTAACCTCAACTAACAATGAAAGTAAACATTTTGATGTTTTCCCTAACCCAAGCACTGGAAATATTTTTTTAAATGCTCCGCTTAATTCATCTTTTTTTGTGGAACTGTATGATTCAAAAGGTACATTAATAAAAAGCAAACAGCGCTCTGCCGAAGCAAATAATACCATTAATTTAAGCGATGGAAAAAACCTGCCAAAAGGATTGTATTTGGTTAAAGTTTACGCTTCAGATGTAATGTTTACTAAGAAAATAATTGTAGAGTAAATCTACATTCTATTTGTATTAATGCTTATAAAAAGCATATTAGCTTTGAGAAGTAATGGAAATTTCGAAATATTCCATTACAGAATTGGCCAATAATTTTCTGCAGGCAATCTCAACATTTTCTTTTGCTTGCTCAATAGAGTTGGCTTCAATTTCTAGATCTATACTCTTGCCAATTCTAACATCGTTTATCAAGGTTAAATTTAGATTTTTTAAGCCCAACAAAACCGCTTTTCCTTGAGGGTCCAATAGATTTTTATTGGGCATAATTTTTACGGAAGCAGTGTACTTCATTTAAAAAACTATTTTTTTGTACATGAATAATCTGGAGCAAAATTTGCTGCAGATGCCGCTTGTGCAGATAACTCTTCGTTATTTAATTCTGTAGAATTGCCACACACTTGTGGTCTTACAATGGTAGTATCTTTTAAATCTCTTTTATAGGTATATTCGCAAGTAATGCATTTGTTACAAGAAGAGATAGAAACTGCTAATGCAATTAAGAAAGTGGTGGTGCTTATAATTTTTTTCACGATTCTATATTTTAATGATGCAATGATAAATAATTAATGTTTTAATCCCAAATACGAGTGTTCTTTTCCGTGCACTCTAATTTATTTTGTGGTGGTTTATTTTGTTCTAATCTGTCTTGATAGTCAATAATATCTTTTCTGCTGCCACAAGTTTCGGGGTATTTAAATGACAGACTATCGTTTGAAGCAGAAATTTGTTGGCAAGTAACACATTTTTCGCAAGAGCTAAAACATATTGTTAAAAACAAAAACAGAGATGCATAAATAAATTTCATACTTATTTTAAAATTAAATTTATAAATAACGATTTAAAAGTACATATTTTTTTGTTTCAGCAATTTATTATCCGTGGATGGTTTCCTTTTTACCATAATTGGCAATTACGGAAGCTTCAAATTCTAAAAATGCTTTCCACCTATCGTCTACCTCTTTTTCTGGAAAAAACTTTTTTGCTAATTTAATAAATGTGGTATAATGTCCTGCTTCGCTAATCATTAATTCTCTGTAGAACTCTGCCAATTCAGGGTCATTAATTTTTTGCGACAACACCTTAAATCTTTCACAACTTCTGGCTTCTATCATGGCAGAAAAAAGCAAACGATCCATCAACACAATGTCTCTATTGTATCCTTTTCGTACAAATTGAATAAGTTCGTTTACGTAGCTGTCTTTTCTTTCTCTGCCCAACGTAAAGCCTCTTTTTACAATAATTTGATGAACTTGCTTAAAATGTTGCAACTCTTCTTGAGCAATTTCTAAAAGCTGTTGCACAATTTCTGTATGTTCTGGGTAATTTACCACAATAGAAATTGCGTTGCTCAACGCTTTTTGTTCACAAAATGCATGGTCGGTAAGTACCTCCGAAATATTAGATTCTACTAATTCTACCCACCTAGGGTCGGTTGCCAATTTTAATCCCAGCATTTATTCAAAAGATAGTAATGTATTTTTAATGATTTCTACGCATTCTAATATTTGCTCTTTGGTAATGTTTAAAGGTGGGGCAAATCTAATTATATCGCCGTGAGTAGGTTTTGCCAACAATCCATTTTCTGCCAGTTTTAAACAAACACTCCAAGCATCTTTGCCAGGAATATTTTTTATAACAATTGCATTAAGCAATCCTTTTCCTCTAACGTCGGCAATTAGGGGGCTGTTTAAATTCTTTAATTCATCCCTCAATAATTTACCCAATTCATTGGCATTCTCTGCTAATTTTTCGTCGATCAAAACTTGCAATGCCTCCATTGCAACTGCACAAGCTAAAGGGTTTCCACCATAAGTGGAGCCGTGTTCACCCGGCTTTATGTTTAACATGATAGGGTTGTTGCATAAAACAGCAGATACCGGCATTGTGCCACCACTTAAAGCCTTGCCCAAAATTAAAATATCTGGTTTAACATTTTCGTGGTCGCAAGCCAACATTTTTCCTGTTCTTGCCAAGCCTGTTTGCACCTCATCGGCAATGTATAAAACGTTGTACCTTTGGCACAATTCAAATGATTTGCTCAAGTATCCTTCGTTTGGAACAACTACTCCAGCTTCTCCTTGAATTGGCTCTAACATAAATCCGGCAACAGTTTTATCTTTTAGTGCATTTTCTAAAGCTTCTAAATCATTGTAAGGAATTATTACATATCCCGGCATAAATGGACCAAATCCGCTAAAGCTGCTGGGGTCTGTAGAAGAAGAGATGGCTGCAAGAGTTCTTCCCCAAAAGTTTCCAGCTACAAAAATAATTTTTGCTTCGTTTTCAGGAATTCCTTTTTTTACATATCCCCATTTTCTTGCTAATTTTATGGCTGTTTCTCCTGCCTCAACTCCTGTGTTCATAGGCAATACCTTATCATAGCCAAAAAAAGTGGTGATGTATTTTTCGTATTTCCCCAATAAATTATTGTAAAATGCCCTGGATGTTAAAGTAAGCTTGTGTGCCTGCTCTACAAATGCTTTTGTAATTCTTGGATGACAATGCCCTTGGTTTACTGCAGAATAAGCAGATAAAAAATCAAAATATTTTTTACCGTCAACGTCCCATAAAAAAACACCTTCGCCCTTTTCAATCACTACAGGTAAAGGATGATAATTGTGTGCTCCGTAATTTTCTTCTAATTGAATGTATTTGTTAAACGAGTTTTCTAATACTGTTGTTGGTTGAGGCATAAAATTGATTTTGAGGGCATAAAGTTAATCCTTTTTTATGGAAATATCTTACTTGTGCCTCTTCAAAAAAAGAAAATGCAGCGTACATTACTTTTATCCACTAAAAATTTAGCAATTACTTAGTACTTTTGAAAAAATTAATCACTAAATGAAAAGAGTACTTACAGGCATACAGAGCAGTGGAATTCCACATCTGGGAAATATTTTAGGGGCAATTGTGCCTGCAATTGAATTGTCTAAAAAGGAGGAAACCGAATCTTTCATTTTTATTGCAGATTTTCATTCATTAACCACAATTAAAGATGCAGCAACAAGAATGCATAACGTTTATGCAGTGGCTGCAGCGTGGATTGCATTTGGCTTTGATACAGAAAAAAACTTTTTTTATCGCCAAAGCAAAATTCCTCAAGTAACTGAACTTACCTGGTATTTGAGTTGCTTTACTCCCTTTCCAATGTTGGCAAATGCCCACTCTTTTAAAGATAAATCTGATAAGCTTAGCGATGTAAATGCAGGTCTTTTTGTTTATCCTGTGCTGATGGCTGCAGATATTATTTTGTATCAGGCCAACGAAGTTCCTGTAGGTAAAGACCAAGTGCAGCATTTAGAAATTACAAGAGACATTGCCCAACATTTTAATAATTTATACGGGCAAACGTTTGTTTTGCCAAAGGCCGTTATAGACGAAAATGTAATGATTATTCCGGGTACCGATGGACAAAAAATGAGCAAGTCGTACAATAATTTTATTGATATTTTTCTACCCGAAAAAGAACTAGATAAACAAATAAAACTTATTGTTACTGATAGTAAAGAATTAGAAGAATCTAAAAACCCTGATACGTGTAATGTTTTTAAATTGTTTTGTTTGATTGCCGATAATGCATCCATCAAAACCATGAGAGAAAAATACATTGCCGGGGGATATGGATATGGACATGCAAAAAAAGAACTGTTTAATACCATTTTAGAAAAATACAAATTGCAAAGAGAAAAATATAGTTATTTGATGCAAAACACCAATGAATTAGAGGCCCTCTTAAGCATTGGCGAAAAAAAGGCCGCTCAAGTTGCTCAAGTAACGCTAAGGGATGTACGACAAAAACTAGGTTTCTAAAAAACATGGAATCAACATCAATTATTTATCATTTTGCCTCAATAGAAGGGTGGGAAGCACAACTAAAAAATGAGGACTATTTTCCATCTGCTTTTTTACAAGAAGGATTTGTTCATTGTTGCACTAAAAATCAACTAGAAGGTGTATTAAAAAGATATTTTAAATCTACTGACAAGGTTTACTTAGTAAGCGTAGATACTAAAAAACTTGTTGCTCCACTAAAATTAGAACTAGCCAACAATGGAGATTTTTTTCCTCATATTTATGGTAAGATAAACAAATCCGCCGTCGTTAAATCTGAGCGAATTATTGTTTGTAATTTTATACTTAGTTAAAGAAACAATACTCCAGCAAAATATTTCAACAACTATAGTTCCTAATTTGAGTTTACGAATAAAGATAATTTTCTGCCACAAGCAACATATTAATTTTTAAGTACATCTAGCTTAATACTTACGTTGTTCTCACGCTTTTTTAAGTTATTCCCCATTAAATTTCTTCAGTGACTACTATTTTATTTTTAATTTATAAATAAAGCTTAGAAGGCTCATGCAACAAAAAAATTTGAATGTCTTACAGTAAAAAAAATTTTGTTTACACACATTTTTACAATTATTTATTTTTCCAGAATAACTATTGCACAATACTTTGGTAATAAAGTGTTTACTTTGGGTAGTGTTTGCAAATGAATCGATATTAAAACAAAATTTAGCTATGAATCCTTTTTTTCAACACTTAAAACCAGTATCTTAGTGTATAAAACACACCATTTAATTTTTAAAAATAATTTAGATTTAGCCCGTAATATATTTTCAATGGATTTTAAGATAGAGCTAACTAAAGAATCGAGATTAAATACTGTAGATTTCACCAACCTTGTTTTTGGAAAAGTTTTTAGTGACCACATGCTAGTTGTAGACTTTGAAAACGGAAAATGGAACACTCCCCAGATAAAACCTTATGGAAAATTTTTAGTGGCACCTTCAATGTCAGCTTTGCACCATGCACAGAGTATTTTTGAAGGACTAAAAGTTTATAAAAATGAAAATGGAGATATACTATTTTTTAGGCTAGAGGAGAATCAAAAACGATTAAATGTTTCGGCCGAAAGAATGTGTATGCCTCCCGTTCCAAAAGAAATATTCATACAAGGAATTAAAAAACTAGTAGAAATAGACAAAGCTTTTATTCCTTCAGGAGATGGACTTTCGCTGTATGTTCGCCCTATATATTTTGCAACTGACGAAGCAATTGGGGTAAAAGCCTCGCAAAACTATAGACTAATTATTTTTACCACACCAACAGGGCCGTTTTATTCCGAACCATTAAAAGTAAAAATTGAAACTCATTACAGTCGCTCTGCCGAAGGTGGAACAGGATATGCCAAAGCAGCTGGAAACTATGGAGGCTCATTTTATCCCACAAAAAAAGCAATGGAAGAAGGTTTTCAGCAATTAATATGGACCGATGCAAAAGAAAATAAATACGTAGAAGAATCTGGCGCAATGAATTTGATGTTTGCTTTTGACGATGTTTTGGTAACACCAAGTTTAAGTCCCAGCAAGCTTGCTGGTATTACTAGAGACAGCATTATTACACTTGCAAAATCAATAGGCATTAAAGTAGAGGAAAGAAATATTTCGGTGGATGAAATTCTAGAAAAGCACCAAGAAGGAAAATTAAAAGAAGCCTTTGGTGTTGGCACTGCAGCAGTAATTGCGCCCATTGCAATAATGGGATACAAAGGACAAACCATAAATTTGCCAGCAATTACCGATACCAATATTTCTAGAATTATTGCCCATGAACTGCAAAAAATTAGAACAGGGCAAACAGCTGATAAATTTGGGTGGATGGAGAAATTGTAAGGTTTTTCTAAACTAATTAATTTAAAAAAACATCCAGTTTAAGCCTTCAAAGAAAATTATAGTTTAACACCGTTTGATTGGCAACACTCCGCACAAAGTAGCTTTGTGAAATCCTTTACGTGCCTTTACTTGGCCATGGCAAAAAATTATCTCTTAAAAAACTCCAAAAATGTTTTATTGATAACAAAAAGCTCCGGCAATAATTACCAGAGCTTTGTGGAGGTCTCGAGCGGGGTCGAACCGCTGTACAAGGTTTTGCAGACCTCTGCCTAACCACTCGGCCACGAGACCATTATTTTGAGTTTGCAAAACTACTATTTTTTTTAATATCAAATTTGCAATTGCATTAAAAAGCCTTTAATTTTTAAACTAACACTTTATTTTATCCACTCTATTGGCGTGTCTTCCGCCTTCGAAAGGAATTGCCAAAAATGTTTCTACCATTTGTTTGGCAAGTTCATGGCTTACAAACCTTGCAGGTATTGAAAGCACGTTGGCATTGTTGTGTTGCCTTGCCAAAGAGACTATTTCGTTGGTCCAGCATAATGCTGCTCTTATTCCTGCATGTTTATTAACGGTCATATTCACTCCGTTTCCACTGCCGCAAATAATTATTCCTAAATCGGCTTGTTTATTTTCTATTGCATTTGCCAAAGGATGTGCAACATCTGGATAATCCATACTATTGGTAGAATGGGTCCCAAAATCTATAAATTGATGCTGCAATTTGAACTCTTCTTTTAGAAATTCTTTTAGTTCATATCCAGCGTGGTCTGCTGCAATGGCTAGTTTCATATTATATTTTAAATATGTTTTTTATAACTGTCTTTAGTTTCCATTTTTTTATAAAGGCTCTTTCTTTTCTATAGCTCAAGGGTTTTAATTTTCCTTGAATTTTGCCTTCAAACCTTTTGTCGAAAGGATAGAAAAAATCTTCTACCCATTTTCCATTACTGTACTTAAAGTACAAAAAATCTGGGTAAAATGTTGTTTTCCTTTGCAAAGATTCTAATAACAAATCATCTCCTTCGCTTGGGTGATAATCAAAATCGAAACAATTTTTGGAATTCAACTGCTTAAGAACAAATTTTTCTGTTAAACCCTCTCCAAGGTTTTTGCTTTGGTACTTTGCTTTTCCGTAATTGGGATATTGTTTTGGATAATGAACCTTTACTTGAAGAGTCCATTGATAGTCTGTATAAGTTTTTTCATTTTTTTCGTTGCCACTCTTTTCTTGGCAAGTACACAAAATAAACTCATTAACTAAATCGCACATATACAACAAAAACTTATTTTCAAAAGTAAGATTTTAAAAACTTAATCTAAAGTTGTTAGCATAAAAGTTATTAAAAAATTATTGGGTTGATTTTTGAATTACTTTGACTTTTATATTTTGAAATTGTTTAATGAAGTGCATTCATCCGGCAGAATCAACACTTAATTTTAAGTCTCCCGCAATTGTTTTACTGGAGAATAAAATTGCTACAAGAATTAAAAAAAGCAGAGAATAATATGTTTGCCTTTAAAAATCAACTTAGATAAATTTGTGCAACAAAGAAAAAAAAGAAAGCGATGAAATAAAAAATTTAAAATCATTAAAATAGAAACAACTTTGTTTTAACCCATTTTCTTTTTTTCATCCCATTCTTCTCTGCTTATTTTTAGCCAATTGCAGTAGAGTTTATTCCATTCTGTCCATGTAAAGTTTCCTATAATTTTTAAGCCACATTTTTCTAGCACTCTTACCGATTTTAGATTTTCTACATTAGTTATTCCGTAAACTTCATTGGCATTCAATTGGTTAAAAGCAAAATCTAGTGATGCTTTGGTAGATTCTGTAGCATAGCCATTTCCCCAATATTTTTGAATAATTCTGTATCCTACTTCGTAAAAATTTACATGATTATTTATTGGCTCAGTAATAAATTTTATTCCTGTCCAACCCATAAAATTTCCTGTTGCTTTTTCAAGCATTGCAAAGCGTCCAACTCCGTTTTCTTGGTATTGCTTCCTTACCAATTCAATTGTTTTTATGCATTCTTCAATATTGTTTACGGGCTTATTGCCCAAGTATTTGTGCACCTCCGGGTCAGAATCTAATTCAAACATACCTTGTGCATCGCTTAACTGCAGCTCTCTTAAAATAAGTCGCTCTGTTTCTATAAGCAGTTGCATAGATTTACTCAGTTTTAAATATCAATTGCAATGATAACTTTTAATCTCGGTTAAAAAAGACAAAGTATAAGAAATCATTCTTAATTTTGTAGCACATTAAACTAAAAATTAAAAATATGTATCCAGAACAATTAGTAATACCCATGAAAGGAGAACTTTCTTCTGTGGGCTTCAAAGACCTTACCACACCTCAAGAAGTTGATGCTGCAATTAAAGATTCCAAAGGAACTTTATTAGTAGTAGTTAACTCTGTTTGTGGTTGTGCAGCAGGAGCAGCTCGCCCTGGTGTGAAAGAGGCAGTAAATTCTTCAACAAAAAAACCAGATCAATTAACAGCTGTTTTTGCTGGCTTTGATACAGAAGCTACTGCTCAAGCCAGAAAATATTTTGCTCCTTACCCACCCTCTTCACCTTGTGTTGCATTGTTCAAAGACGGTAAACTTGTTCACTTTTTAGAAAGACACCACATAGAAGGCAGGTCTGCAGCAATGATTTCTGATAACCTAAAAATGGCTTTTGAAGAGTTTTGTTAATTAGCTCTTAAACTTTTATTAAAAACCACCTTGTTTCTTCAAGGTGGTTTTTTTTATTCACTGTTTTTTATCGTACTTAATTGCTTAACTCAACATCATTAATGCCGCGAAAAGCCTAGTAATAGCGTTTGATATAATTAATTCTCGCAATATCTCACAATTATCCTTCACAATTATTTAATGTTTATTTATCCACAATTTAACACAGTTGTGAACTTTGCAAATTTTAATGATAATTTTTTAACCTGATTTTCAACCTTATTCAAAACAAGTTTTCAGCACCAAAAAGCCGATTTTGGTTAATAACCCTGCTCATTTTTTGTAGCTAATTTTGTTGGTGCTTTAGCAAAAACTTATAAGCAAAACATGTTTTGATTTTTTGACAATAGATATTAACTTTTTGTTAGAATTTATTAGCCTTAAATGAACAAAAAATTTGCTGAATTAAACATCAAGTTATAAACAATGCAGCAAGAAAACAAGAATGTTAACATCTAAACTAATTGTTGATTATTAAAGTTTTAGCTATTTTTAAATGTTAATAATCTGTTGATGAACTTTCATTATTTACTTTTACAAAGGTTTACAGAAATATTTATACACTGTTTGAACAGACCATTAACAACAACATAGTTTAATTTAAAATACATATATAATTATTAAATGATTAAAAAAGACTTGGATTTATTTGAAGAAATAAAAAATCTAAAAGAAGAAAAGAATGCTGTAATATTGGCTCATTATTATCAGAATTCAGACATACAGGATGTAGCAGATTATTTAGGTGATAGCCTGGGGCTTGCAATTGCAGCACAAAAAACAGAGGCAGATGTTATTGTTTTTGCAGGAGTTCATTTTATGGCAGAAACAGCAAAAATTCTTAATCCTTCAAAAAAAGTATTGTTGCCCGATTTAAAAGCTGGTTGTTCTTTGGCAGATTCTTGCCCGCCAAACGAATTTAAATTATTTAAAGAAAAACATCCCAATCATTTGGTTATTTCATACATCAATTGCAGTGCAGAAATTAAAGCACAAACAGATATTATTTGCACTTCATCCAATGCTCAAAGAATTGTTGAAAGTTTACCCAAAGAACAAAAAATTATTTTTGCACCAGATAAAAATTTAGGCAAATACATCAACAAACAAACGGGCAGAAATATGATTCTGTGGGACGGCAGCTGCATGGTACACGAAATTTTTTCGTTAAAACAAATAATGAAATTAAAAGCAACAAATCCCACTGCAAAAATTATTGCACACCCAGAGTGCGAAGAACCCGTTTTAGCGGTGGCCGATTTTATTGGCTCTACCACCGGATTATTAAATTATACCATAAAAGATAGTGCTAAGGAGTTTATAGTGGCAACAGAAACAGGAATAATTCACCAAATGCAATTAAAGAGTCCACAAAAGACTTTTATACCCGCACCACCAAATAACAACTGTGCATGCAATGATTGCCCTCACATGAAACTAAATACATTAGAAAAGCTATATTTATGCCTTAAAAACGAAACTCCAGAATTAATAATGGAAGAAAGTTTAAGATTAAAAGCAGAAAAGCCAATAAAAAAAATGTTGCAGCTATCCATCGAACTAGGAATTGTATAAATGTTTGCGAAAATTAAAATAGTACTCTTATTTTTTTTCCTTACCGGGGTTAAGGCATTGCTTTCGCAAGAAACAAAAACCGAAAACCAAAATGGCTACAATAAGTTTTATTATCCCTCTGGTAGGCTTCAATCTGAAGGAAATTTAAAAGAGGGAAAACCCGAAGGTTTTTGGATAAATTATTTTGAAAATGGAAGAAAAAAATCAGAGGGAAATAGAAAGAATTTTCAACTTGATAGTATTTGGAATTTTTACAATGAAAAAGGAATATTAGTTCAGAGTTTTAATTACCGCGAAGGAAAAAAAGAAGGATTTAAAAGAATTTTCGAACCCGATTCTGGTAAGCTAGTTTCTGAAGAACATTTTATTGCAGACTTAAAAGATGGTTATTCTTTTTTTTATAAAAATAACTACAAATACAAAGATATTCCATTTGTAAAAGGCAAAGAAAATGGCTTGGGAAGAGAATACAACAAAGATGGCTTAATACTAACATTAACCACTTACAAAAATGGTTTTTTGCAAAGAGAAGAAAGAATTAATAGAAGAGACCAAGCCAATAGAAAACAAGGAAATTGGAAATCATTTTTTTCATCAGGAAAAGTTTATACAGAAAGTAAATACTTAAACGATAAACTAGATGGATACTACAAAGAATACAACGAAAAAGGAGATTTGATAAAAACAGAAAAATACATTGATGGCGTGCTGCAAGTAAATGTTGCCGAGTTAATAAAGCTGGATACAAAAAAGACATTTTTTAGCAACGGACAAGTAAAAACTTCAGGTACGTTTAAGCAGGGTATAGCCGAGGGCGTAACCAGGTTTTACGATAGCACAGGGGTTATAAATAATTCACAAATTTTTAAAAACGGAATATTAATTTCTGAAGGAATTTTTGATGAAAAAGGTTTTCAACAAGGCCCATGGAAAGAATATTATTTAACCGGTGAATTGCGTTCAGAAGGAGTTTATGAAAATGGAAAAAGAGTGGCATTGTGGAAATATTATCATCAAAACAAAAACATAGAGCAAATAGGAAAATTCAATAAAAAAGGTAAGCCTGAGGGAGACTGGAAATGGTATTTTGAATCGGGAAATATTTTAAGAGAAGAAACATTTATAAATGGTTTGCCCGAAGGTGAAATGAAAGAATATAATGACTCAGGAGCTATTGTTACCAAAGGAAATTTTGTGGAGGGAGAAAAAGAAGGATTTTGGTTTTTACAAGACGGAGACGATAGAGAAGAAGGAAACTATAGAAATTCTATGAAAGATGAAATGTGGAAATATTTTTACTCAAACGGAAAAATTTCTCATCAAGGAAAATACATAGAAAATTTAGAAAATGGTAAGCATGTTTACTACTATGATAATGGAAGAGTAATGCAAGAAGGAGAATTTATCATGGGTAACAAAGAAGGAAATTGGAGAAAATACGATCGCGAAGGGGCTTTAGTAACAACAATTTTATTTAGAGACAACGAAGAAATAAAAATTGATGGTCAAAAGATACCCATGTTAGATGGCTCAAATACAAATCTTCCAGAATAATTAAAACATGAAAAGATCGAACATAAAAAAGATTGAAAATATAAATTTAATAACAAATGACACTGAATTTTATAAATCAATCTTTGATTCATCTTTGCAAAATAAAGTAATTGTAGAAAATGGAATAATTATAGAAATAAACGACAAAGCACTAGAAAATATTTCTTCTCGTAAAGAAAATGTTATCGGAAAAAAATTAAGCCACTATTTTCCACAACTTCAGCCCGACGGCGAGCAATCTCTTACAAAATCTAGGAGAATATTTAAACAAGTTGTTCAAAATAAAATTAATCAGTTCAGTTGGAAAATTCTAAATCCACCCAATAAAAACTATGAAATAGAAGTAAATCTAAATTACATTAGGTACAACAACCGTAAATTTTTTGTATATAATTTTTTCTTTGTTCAAAGCAACACTAACTTCGATTTTCATTTAAACAGAATAAGAAACAACTATAATTTTTTTATTGATTTTTTTACTGATGCAGCTATTATTCATAAAAAAGGAATATTAATAACTTGCAACGTTGCTGCAGCACAAATTTTAGAAGCAAACACTATTCAAGAATTAAATAATTATAATTTATTTAGTTTGTTATTGCCCGAATATTTAAACAAGGCTGCGGAAAGGTTAGCTATTGTTGAAAAAGGAGGAAATGTAACATTTTCTGATTTTAAAATTAAAACCTTAAAAAACAATATAAAAACAGTAGAATTAAAGTCATTGTCAATAAATCAAATCGGGAAAGATGAAATACTGATGTTGGTTAGAGAAGTTATTGAAAATACCGACTTGCTTGAGAAGGAAATTTTTAAAAACAAAGAATTAGAAAATGTAGTAAAGCAATTACAAGAGGTTCTTGTTCAAAAATACGATACACAAATTGAGCTTACTAATTCTCAAAGGGTTGTTAGAAGTATCATAAATAGTTCTATTGACATTATTATTGCTTCGGATGAAAATGGAATAATATCAGAATTTAACAATGCAGCACAAAATGTTTTTGGCTATAAAAAAGAAGAAGTAATAGGCAAATCAATTGCTATGCTATACGCCGGACCCGAAGAAAAAATAAAGGTAAACAATGCACTACTTGAAACTGGATTTTTTTCGGGAGAAATATTAAATAAAAGAAAAGATGGAGAAATTTTTACAAGTTATTTGTCGCTCTCCGAGATGGTTAACGAAACAAATTCATTTATTGGCAGAGTTGGCGTAAGCAGAGACATAACAGTGGAAAAAATTCAACAACAAAAACTTATAGATTCCGAAGAAAGATATAGAAATATTGTTGAAAGCACCTCCGACTTAATCTTTAGTTTTACCCTTAACGGAAAATTTATTTTCACTAATAATTCATTTTCAAATTCATTAGGATACAGTATTAAAGAATTAGAGAATACAACAATCAATGAAATAATACATCCAGAATCTTTAGCAACATTCAGCCAGCATATAAAAAAAATAGTGGTGGCTGATGAGCAAGTAAATGTAGAATTACCATTTGTAAAAAAGGACAGGAAATTATTAATTGCTCAAGGAATTTTGAGCTGCAAAAAGAATGAAAAAAATGATTTTGTTTTTTTAGCCAGCTTTAAAAATATATCGGAACAAAAACTAGCCGAAGAAAAAATTAAGCTTAGCGAAGAAAGATACAAAGCTGTATTTGCTCAAGAATTTATAGGCATTGCTATATTGGATGTTTTTGGAAGAATTCAACAGTTAAACAATACATTTTGCCATGTTTTAGGATATACCGAGCGAGAAATGTTGTTGATGAATATTATAGATTTAACACATCCCGAAGACAAAGAAAAAACAACAGAAATAAATAGGCTATTTTTAAATTTAAAACAAACAAAAATAACCGAAGAAAAAAGATTAATTCATAAATTGGGTTCTGTTGTTTATGGAAATGAATCATGGTCGGTTGTTAGCGACAACAAAGGAAATCCCGATTATTTTATTTTGTTTTTTGAAGACATCACCGAAAAGAAAATAGCTCAACGGAAATTTTTGCAACAATCAGCAAAATTAAAAGCTATATTTCAAAGCACGTCTCAATCAATAATTACTGTAAACAGTAACTATGAACTTACTTCGTTCAACGACTATTTTAGCAAGGGATACAAAAACCTTTCCGGTTTGGAACCTCAAGAAAATTTAAAAATTCTTGAATTTTTACTCCTTATTCTTGGAAAAGAACAAGCAAAAGCATTTAAAAATTACCACCAACGAGCTCTACTGGGAATTCCGCAGCAGTTCGAAAAAAGTGTAAGTTTACCCAATGGTCAAACAATATGGTTAGATTTTTATATAGACCCAATTATTGTGCCTGATAAACCTATAGATGAAGCCTCATATATTGTTCATGATATCACAGATAAGAAGCTCAACGAGGATCAAATAAAACAATCGCTGCAGGAAAAAGAAATACTGCTCAAAGAAGTACACCACAGAGTAAAAAACAACTTACAAGTTATATCAAGTATTTTAAATCTCCAAAGTCACTACATAAAAGATGAAGCCGCATTAGAAACTCTCAAGGAAATTCAAAATAGAATAAAATCTATGGCTTTGATTCATGAAAATTTGTATCAAAACAAAGATTTGTCTCATCTTAATTTTGGCGAATACATTGCAAATCTTGTTCAAAACCTAGTATACACATACAATTCAAGTAAAAAAGAAATTGAAGTTTTAATGGATGTGGATGATATTTTCTTGAATTTAGATTATTCAATTCCTTGTGGTTTAATTATTAATGAATTGATTTCTAACTCTTTAAAGCATGCATTTACAGAATCGGAAAAGGGAACTATAAAAGTTATTTTTAAAAAGCATACCGATTTAGTACATTTGAGCATTGAAGACGATGGAAAAGGGTTTAATAAAAAAATAGATTTCAGAAATACCGATTCTCTTGGTTTGCAATTGGTGATGGCATTGGTAGATCAAATTAATGGTAAAATTGAACAAAAAGCACAAACAAAAAAAGGAACTATTTACACAATAGAATTTAAATACGATAAATAAATTTATGTCAAAGTTTAATATAATGGTAGTTGAAGACGAAAGCATAGTTGCTAAAGATATTCAACAGAGTTTAAAAAAATTGGGCTACAATGTAGTAGATGTTTGTTCTACAGCCGAAGCAGCAATTGTATCGGCAAAAGATAAAAAGCCCGATTTAATTTTAATGGACATCATGCTAAAAGGAGAAAAAAGTGGAATTGATGCAGCAGAAGAAATTAAGAGCTTAATAAGTGTGCCAATAGTTTTTTTAACTGCCTATGCAGATGAAAGCACTTTAAACAAGGCAAAAATTACTGAACCTTACGGCTATATTATTAAACCATTTAAAGAAATAGAATTGCATACTACAATAGAAATGGCAATCTATAAACACAATAAAGTAAGCGAGGTAAAAAAAGAAAGAGATTTGTTTTTTTCAATGATAGAAAATCAATCTACCAACGATATGATTTTTATCAAATCTAACTCCAAGTTCATCAAACTAAAAACAGACGAAATTTGTTATGTTGAGGCCTTGAAAGATTATGTTACAGTAAATACAGCCACTGCAAAATATACTATTCACACCACCATGAAAGACATAGAAAATAAATTGCCCTCTAATCAATTTATCAGAGCACATCGTTCATTTATAGTTCGCATGGATAAAATTAAAGCAATAGATAACCCAAGTTTAATAATGGAACCCGACAATAAAATTATTCCTATTGGTGGTTCTTACAAAGATAATTTATTGCAAAAACTAAATATGCTTTAGAGATTTTTTACAGAAAGTTCTCCTTCTGTAATCCTAACCAATCTAATGCAGATTTGTGCAATAAATTTTCCTTAATTTCAATGCTCAAGTTCATTTTATTAATCAATTTCCCTGGTATATTCTCTCCTAATGGAAAAGGGTAATCACTACCTAATGCTATTTTTTCTTCACCAATTAATTCAATTAAGTTTTTTAAAGTAAACTCATCGTGTACCAAACTATCTAGCCAAAATTTACCTAAATAGTTCCTTGGATTTATTGGGTTGTCCACAGCCACTAAATCTGGTCGGCAATTATAGCCATGTTCTATTCTTCCAATGGTGGATGGAAATGAACCACCCCCATGTGCAAATGCCACTTTTAAATGAGGTAGTTTTTCAAATACTCCACCAAAAATCATAGAACAAATGGCCAATGAAGTTTCTGCAGGCATACCAACCAACCAAGGCAACCAATATTTCTGCATTTTTTCTTGCCCCATCATTTCCCACGGGTGAACAAAAACACTCATTTCTAGCTCTTGACAAGCTGTAAAAAATTCAAATAAATGTTCATCGTTTAGGTTCCAATCGTTAACATGGCTTCCTATTTGAACTCCTCTCATTCCTATTCTTTTACACCTTTCCAATTCCTGAATTGCTAATTGGGGAGCCTGCAAGGGAACAGTTCCCAATCCAACAAATTGCTTAGGATGATTGGTACAAATTTCTGCGATATGATCGTTTAAAAATTTGCTCCATTCTAAGCCGTCGTTTTCTTTTGCCCAATAGGCAAACATTACCGGAATTGTAGAAAGAACTTGAACATCTATTCCAATGTTTTTACAGTCCTCTAATCGTTTTTTGCTGCTCCAACAATTCTCTTCAATCTCTCTAAAAAATTTGCCATCTATCATCATTTTTGCACAACAACTCCCGTCTGGCTTGTGAATTTTTTTATCCAGTGATACAAAGCCACCATACCCAAATTTATTGACAAAGTCTGGAATAACCTCTGGTAGAATGTGAGTGTGAATATCTATCGTAAAAATATGATTTTCCATGCTTAAATTTTCTTTAAGATATAAATTTGGCTCGAATATGAATTGTTTCCTTTTGATGCAGCCTTAATGTTAGAAATTAAACCTATCCAAAAAGCTTTTACTATGCTGCCAGCTTTGTATTTTTCGCTGAGCATACTTACATAAAAAGAATCAAAAACCATGGGTAAGGTTCTCTCTAGTTCCAGTCCGTGCTTTTTTGCTAAATTTTCTATGTCTAACGGCCTAAAATGATAAAGATGACGAGGAACGTCTAAAGCCGCCCAAAACTCTTTGTAGTGAACAGAATCATAACTTGTGATATTGGGAACAGCAATTAATAATTTTCCTTTAGGATTTAGAGCAGCAATTAATTTTTCTAAAGAAGTATTTAATTCATGAATATGTTCTACTACATGCCAGCAAGTAACGATGTCGTAATCGTTGTCTAATGAGTTTAATTTACTTAAATCTGTTATTTTCTCCTCTCCTACTTTGTTTTGTGCTAATTTTCTAGCACCTTCATCCGGTTCTAGGCCATTTACTTTCCATTTTACATCGTGCAGAATTTTAATAAAGTCGCCTGTTCCACACCCATAGTCCAGTATTTTTCCTGTTTTTTTTCCACTTATTTGAATAACTAAATTTAGTTTTTTCAAAAGGGTATATTTTTTTACTAATTGATATATGCCATTAATTAATCCTTTGTTAGAATCGTTGTGAGAAACATAGTCCTCTGATTGGTAGTATTTTCCTATTTCTGTTACACTAGGTCTTGGATTAGTAAATTTAAATCCACAAGATTCACATTCTACAAGTGTAAAATCTTCTTTTGATACCGAGTGATCTTTAACTTTTAATAAATGTCTGAGTTTATTACTCTCACAAATAGGGCAGTTGGATATGTTTTGCATATTCCTGCAAAATAAAATAAAATCTTTCGCTTTTTACAGTAAATAATTTTTTTCGTCCTACAAATTAGATTTTTCAGTTAAAACCCTCGATATTTGCACTTTATAAAAAATGAAAAATTCTTATGATGTAATTGTAGTTGGTGCAGGGCATGCTGGTTGTGAAGCTGCTGCTGCTGCTGCCAATATGGGCAGTAAGGTATTGCTCATTACCATGAGCATGCAAACCATTGCTCAAATGAGCTGTAACCCTGCTATGGGAGGAATAGCTAAAGGCCAAATTGTAAGAGAGATTGACGCACTAGGTGGATACTCTGGTATTGTTTCTGATAACAGTGCCATTCAATTTAGAATGCTTAATTTATCTAAAGGCCCTGCCATGTGGAGCCCTAGATGTCAAAGCGATAGAATGAGGTTTGCAGAAGAGTGGCGCTTGAGACTTGAGAATACTCCAAATGTAGATTTTTGGCAAGACATGGTAGGTGAAATTATTGTTGAGAATGATAAGGTTGCTGGAGTAAAAACTACTCTTGGAATTGAATTTCATTCCAAAGCAGTTGTGCTTACCAATGGTACATTTTTAAACGGGGTTATTCACATCGGCGAAAAGCAGTTAGGTGGAGGTAGAAGTGGAGAAAAGGCAAGTACAGGAATAACGGAACAATTAATATCTTTTGGTTTTGATTCAGGAAGAATGAAAACCGGTACACCACCAAGAATAGATGGTAGAAGTCTTGATTATTCATTTATGGAAGAACAAGCTGGAGATGAAAATCCTGGTAAATTTAGTTTTACAAACACAAAGCCCCTAACTAAACAATTATCGTGTTGGATTACGTATACGAATGATGAAGTACACGATATTTTAAAAACTGGCTTTGATAAGTCACCAATGTATCAAGGCAGAATTCAGGGATTAGGTCCAAGATATTGTCCATCTATTGAAGATAAAATTACTCGATTTGCAGAACGTAACCGTCATCAATTATTTATTGAGCCTGAGGGATGGAATACTGTTGAGATTTATTTAAATGGTTTTAGTACTTCATTGCCCATGGAGGTTCAGCAAAAAGCTTTGGAAAAAATTCCAGGGTTCAAAAATGCTAAAATGTTTAGGCCGGGGTATGCTATTGAATATGATTACTTCCCTCCTACTCAATTAGATTTAACTTTACAAACAAGCAAAATTGAGAATTTGTATTTTGCAGGCCAAATAAATGGAACAACAGGTTATGAAGAAGCCGCTTGCCAAGGATTTATGGCTGGGATAAATTCACACCTCAAAATCAATAATCTTCCTCCTTTTATTTTATCAAGAAGCGATGCATATATAGGCGTATTAATTGATGATTTGGTTACCAAGGGTACAGATGAACCCTACAGAATGTTTACCTCGAGGGCGGAATACAGGATTTTGCTTAGGCAAGACAATGCAGATATCCGTCTCACCCAAAAAGGGTTTGATTTGGGTTTAATCTCAGGTGAAAGATACACTGCTTTTAAAGAAAAGCGTGTAAACATCACAACTATTGTAAAAGCAATTAAGGAAACAAGCGTTTCTCCAGAAGAGATGAACACCAATCTTGTAAGTGTGGGCAGTGCTCCTATTGTTCAAAAGGTAAAAGCAGCGAGTATTTTAAGCAGGCCCAATGTTAGCCTTAAAGAGTTTGCTAATGCAGATGTTTATTCTTCGATTAATGTTTTCTCTATAGAAGAACAGGAACAAGCTGAAATAGAGATAAAATATAGCAGTTATATACAAAAGGAACAAGACGCTGCCATAAAGCAGAGTCAAACAGAAAACATTAAAATTAGGTCAGACATAGATTTTAAAAATATAGTTTCATTAAGTTCAGAAGCCAAGGATAAATTCAGTAAAATTAAACCTCAAACAATTGGTCAGGCGTCACGTATATCGGGTATTTCCCCTGCCGATATTTCTGTATTAATGATACACATGGGACGATAGAAGTTTATATTCTTTTGTGTTATAAGTACAGGAAACTTATTGTTGAATGTTTACTATTTTCAAACTTTATTAGCATTCAATATACCACCTTTTTTGCTAATTTCTTAACCTTTATCATACATTAATTGATAGACACTTGGCTTATCAGTCTATTTTGTATTGCAAAGATCTGCCAAACATGGTTTATTGTCATTTAGCCTAGCCTGAATAATTTATTCAGTACTAATCACGATCCTTTGTTTGCTTATTTATGTTATGAATGAAACGGCAAATCCAATGCAGTTTGTTTTTTACCAATGCAAATTTCTTTATTAAAAGTTGTTGTGTATGTAAAGCTGTAAATGACATTGTTTACAATATATATATGACTTTATGTTTACTTGTTTCTAACGTTATATCGATGTAAAATTTCCATTTTCTAGTTAAAACATATCAAAATTATGGTTAATTAGCTAAAAAAGAATATTTATTTTTGTTTCACGTGGAACATCACTTGATTTTGCTTTTAATTAAGGTAATTTTATATTAAGTATAGTAAATAAATGAAAATGAGACAGATAAGACAAAAAACATAAAATATTAAATATTTTATTTGTTTCACGTGGAACACAATTTTTTTAGATCTTTATTTGGCAAAAACACTGTTAAAAACAAAAAAATCATGCTTTTTAAAATAAATATTGACAGATTGACAATTTAATTATGGTTTAATACATGATTTATGTTTTAATAATAATATATAAAAAATTATGTAAAATAGGTGGATATTATGTTGTAGCTAGTTCAATGAATTTAAAATTAAATAAAGTGTTTTGGGCTTTTAGCTAATGCAAATTAGTTTGTCCCAAAATTTGATTTTGACAATTGATTATCCTTGATTATTTAGGGGGGAGAAAATGCTAAGTAGAATAATAACTAGAATTAATTAATGGAAGTTAATTTTCCCAACTCTCCGCAGCCAAGAATTGTTGTAAGGTTGTATGCATGACTACGAAACAGTGACAGAAGTTTTGCCACTGGATTGCGCAGAATCAGTGGCAATACATAAAAATTAAAAACTAAGTTGCATTCTACTTCATCGTAATTTTAAATGATAGGCTGCAATGGACTTTAGAATCAGAGGAAGAAGAAAATGGGTTATTTGATAAATGTTATCTTGTTCAACAATAGCAGCTATTCCATGTCGCCACGGTGGAGTTCACAAAAAATGCACAAAGCTCCCCAAAGAAGCAGTTGTGTTGGGGTTGGCGAAGGAATGATGATGCTTTATGGAACTAGTTCTGTTACTATTCCTTGATTGATAGCGCTCACAAAGAAGGCCAAAGAATTACAAAGAAAGAAATGGTTGAAGAATAAATATTCGCTTAGTTATTTTGAGTAGGAAAACTCTACCCAAAAATCTCGCCCAGCACCGCAGTAATATCTCTAGCAGGAATAATTGATAGACCGTCTGCAATGAAATCAGCTTTGAATTGTGGTGCAGGAATAATAATTTTAGTGAATCCCATTTTGTAGGCCTCTTTTATTCTTTGTTCTAGCCCTAAAACACCCCTAATTTCTCCTCCTAAGCCCACTTCTCCTATTAGGCAGTATGATTTGTCAACCGCCACGTCTTCGTTGCTGGAGAGGACAGAAATTGCAACGGCCAAGTCTATGGCAGGGTCGTTTATTCTAAATCCTCCAGTAATGTTCATAAAAACATCTTTTTGGCCTAATTTAAAGCCACATTTTTTTTCTAAAACAGCCAACAAGAGATTCAACCTTTTTGCATCAAAACCATTGGCTACTCTTTGTGGCATTCCATAAACCGCCGAGCTAACAAGGGCCTGAACTTCCAACAAGAAAGCTCTGTTGCCCTCCAAAACGGTTGTAATTACACTTCCACTTAAATTATTGTTTTGTTCAAAGCCCGACAGAAAAAATGTTCCGGGCTTTTGTACTTCGTTCAGTCCATCGGGTTTCATCTCAAAAACTCCAATTTCAAACGAATTCCCAAATCTGTTTTTTAAGGTTCTCACAAGTCTATACAGGTGATTTCTATCGCCCTCAAACTGCAAAACAGTGTCTACTAAATGCTCCAAAACCTTTGGCCCAGCAATATTGCCTTCTTTGTTGATGTGTCCTATTAAAAACAGTGGAATATTTTTTCCTTTGCAAAACTCTATTAGTTTATAAGAACATTCCCGCACTTGAGAAACAGATCCTGGAGAAGACTCTATTTCAGGATTAAAAAGCGTTTGAATTGAATCAATTACCATTAAATCGTAGAGATTTTTATTGGCTTGTTCAATTATGGTGTTGAGGTTGGATTCGCTGTAAATATACAATCCCGAATTTTCTGAAAATTCTTTTAATCTATTGGCTCTGAGTTTTATTTGTTCTTCGCTTTCTTCACCCGAAACATACAATACATTTTTGCCTTGGTAAGCCATAGCAGCTTGCAATAGGAGGGTAGATTTTCCTATTCCGGGCTCACCTCCAATAAGAACGGCGCTTCCTGCTACTACTCCACCACCCAATACCCTGTCTAATTCCGACATTCCAGTAGAAGTGCGGGCACTATTTTTGCTTTCTATTTGAGAGAGCAACACAGGAGTTTTCTTGTTACTATCAGCAATGGTTTTTAGGCCACTGCTTTTAGTTTTTACTTCTTCAACAAAGCTATTCCATGAACCACAAGAGCTACATTTTCCTAACCATTTGGCGGAGTTAAAGCCACAACTTTGGCATACAAATACCGAACTGTTTTTTGACATGCTATTTTCCCGTTATTGTTTCGATGATTTTTGAACTAGAATAACCTTCTACAAAAGGAATCAATACTAATTTACCGCCGTAGCTTTCTACAAAATCTTTTCCAATTACTTGAGAAGGAGAGTAGTCGGCACCCTTTACCAACACATCAGGTTTAACTTTCTCTATTAGGGGTAGGGGAGTGGCCTCATCAAAAATAGTTACAGCACTTACATACTCTAGGGCGGCTAAAATAAATGCCCTATCTTGTTCTGTATTGATTGGGCGGTTATCTCCTTTATTGAGCTGTTTTACTGAGTTGTCGGAATTTACAGCAACAATAAGTTTGTCGCCAAGGTTTGCAGCATCGTATAAATATTGAACATGACCGCGGTGCAAAATATCAAAACATCCATTGGTAAAAACGACAGAGAGACCTTGGCTTTTCCATTCCGCAATTTGAGAAACTAAACCAAGTGTTTCGTAAAAAATTTTATTTTGTGGTGATTGCATTTTGATTTTATGGCCGCTAAGTTATAGCTTAAATATTTATACCAAATAAAATTCTAAATTAGGCCCATTTAACACCATATTTTTGCTGTGGCGAATTAGCACCACAATGAAGCAGCGAATAAAACCTAGTGCATTTAAGTTATGGAATTTATACAACTAAAGTATTGGAGTTGTAAAATTATTTTTTAAAAAACATCGTTTTAATTTACGCTGCTTTAAGTTTACTCAGAGAAGCTTTTTTCATTTTCTCCAAGGCATAAGTCAAAGTAATTTTTATTGCTTTTTCTTTGCTCTCTGGCAATTCAAACATGGCATCGGTAAGTATGGCTTCACAAATAGAACGCAAACCTCTTGCTCCTAATTTAAACTCTAAGGCTTTTTGTATAATTAAATCCAAAACTTCTTTGTCAAAACTAAGTTCAATTCCATCTAATTCAAAAATACGGATGTATTGTTTTATTAAGGCGTTTTTTGGCTCTGTTAGAATTCTTCTCAGCGCTTTTTCATCCAATGGATTTAGGTAGGTTAAAACGGGTAAACGGCCAATTAATTCGGGTATTAAACCAAAGCTTTTTAAATCGGGCGGAGCAATGTATTGCAAAGGGTTGTCTTTGTCGAAGTCTTCTCGTTTTTCGGTGCTATAGCCTACGGTGTTTGAACCTAAGCGTTGAGCAATTTTTTTTCCTATTCCATCAAAAGCTCCTCCACAAATAAATAAAATGTTGTTTGTATCCACCTGCACCATTTTTGCTTCGGGGTGTTTTCTTCCTCCTTGCGGTGGAACGTTTACTACTGTTCCTTCTAAAATTTTTAGCAAGGCCTGTTGCACTCCTTCGCCCGAAACGTCTCTTGTGATGGAAGGATTATCGCTCTTGCGGGCAATTTTATCTATTTCATCAATGAACACAATTCCTTTGGCCGCAGCAGCAGCGTCGTAATCTGCTGCCTGTAATAAGCGAGATAAAATACCTTCTACATCTTCGCCAACGTATCCAGCTTCGGTAAGCACTGTGGCATCGGTTATACAAAATGGAACGTTTAATATTTTGGCAATAGTTTTTGCCAACAGGGTTTTTCCGGTTCCAGTTTCACCCACCATAATGATGTTTGATTTTTCTATCTCTGCATCTTCGGGTTTTTTATTTCCTTTTTCGTTTTCTATTAATCTTTTGTAATGATTGTAAACCGCCACACACAATGTTTTTTTTGCATCGTCTTGTCCAATAACGTACTCATCTAAATGTTCCTTTATGGCCATTGGCTTAAGCAATTTTATGGAAGAAGAGGCAAAAGGTTTAACTCCTTTTGTTTGTCCTATTTCTTCTTTTATAATTGCTCCGGCTTGGTCTATGCAAAAGTTGCAAATATGACCGTCGATACCCGCAATAAGAATAGAAACTTCTTTTCTTTCTCTCCCGCAAAAAGAACATTTTGAACCGGCTTTACTCATTGTTTTATTGTTTTTATTTTACTAAAATAGATTTGCAATTGTATTATTTCCCTCTCCGCTAAAGCAGAGAGGGAAATAATGGGTTTAATTTTGTTCTACAGTTTTATCTACTTTTTAAGAGAATTTCGTCCACCATACCGTAGTCTCTGGCTTCTTCGGAGGTCATCCAGTAATCGCGGTCGCTATCTGACCAAACTTTCTCGTAAGTTTGTCCGCTATGAAAAGCAATAATATCGTATAATTCTTTTTTTAGTTTTTGAATTTCACGGGCAGTAATTTCAATGTCCGAAGCTTGTCCTTGCGCTCCTCCAAGTGGTTGGTGAATCATTACTCTGGCGTGTTTTAGTGCAGAACGTTTTCCTTTTGCTCCGGCACACATCAGCACAGCACCCATGCTTGCAGCCATTCCTGTGCAGATAGTAGCCACATCTGGCTCTATGTATTGCATGGTATCGTAAATGCCTAAACCAGCATAAACAGAACCACCTGGCGAGTTCAAGTAAATTTGAATGTCTTTTTTAGCGTCTGTAGATTGCAAAAAAAGCAACTGAGCTTGCACGATGTTTGCAACTTGATCGTCGATGCCGGTTCCTAAAAAAATAATTCTATCCATCATCAACCTAGAAAAAACGTCCATCTGTGAAACGTTAAGTTGTCTTTCCTCCAAAATATATGGAGTAAGTGATGTTATTTGGTGTTTGTGATAGCTGTCTAGCGTATTGCCACTAAGGCCTTTGCCTTGCACAGCAAATTTTCTGAATTCGTCGTAGTTTTGCATAATTTTTTATTAGTTGGTTTGATAAAAATCTTTTTCTGGAACGTTCACTTCTTTTAGGTTGAATTTAGATTTGTAAAATTCCATTAGCTTGTTGTCGTATAACTGTTGGTAAATGTTTTGAGCCTGCTCAGGATTTTGTAAAATATTGCTAAGAGTTGCTTCCATTTTTTCGTCTTCCATTTCAAAGTTATTAAATCCTGCAAACTGTTTGCCTAAAATTTCTTTTAAATGGTCTTTTGCTTCTTGAGGAGTAACATTAATAGCATTTTCTACTATTAATTTGTTCTCTATCAATTGCCACCTTAAACCGGAAACATATTTGTCGAAATCTTCTTCTAATTGCTCTAAAGTTAGTGGCTTTTCGTTAACCGCCATTATCCAACGTTTTAAAAATTCCGTGGGCAATGTTAAGTTTGTTTTTTCTATTAAACGTTTTTGTATGTCGTTTTTTAACATTCTGTTGGAATCGGCCTCGAACATCTGCGACAATTCTTCACGAATTTTGTTTTTAAAGTCTTCTAATGTGGTAACCTGTGAGCCGTAAACTTTTTCGAACAATTGCTCATTGTATTCGGCAGCTACCATTTTGCTAATGGCAGTAATTTTTGCTTGAAACTTTTTGGAGATGGAATCTACTTGAGAAGTTTCTAAGCCAAGCATTGCAGCTAAATCGCTGGCATTGGTGCTAAGGTCAGCAGGATTAATTTCAAAGGTTTCGTCTAATTTTTTTCCTACAAAAGCGTCCTTTCCGTTTTGATTTGTAAGCCTTTCTAATGAAACGGGAGAGTTTTTAAAAATTCCACCTGCCACAATAGAGCCGTCTTCTGCAAGTTCAACAAAATCGGCATACACCAGGCACTCTTCGTCGGCATACTCTGGATACTCTAGCTTGCCGTATCTTTTTGCAATGTTGTTGGCATAGGTTTCTATGGTAGCATCGTCTACAATAACTTTTTTGGTGTTAAATTCTTCGCCGCTAAAGTCCAGAGTAAATTTAGGAGCAAAAGCAATGTCGAATTTAAATTCAAAGGTTTTGTCGTTGTCCCAATCTACCCGTTTGCTTTTGTCTTCCAAAGATGGCAAGGCATTGCCAATAAGTTCTAACCTGTTTTCTTTGATGTAACCGTCTACTTTTTCTTGCAGGAGTTTATTTACTTCGTCTACCAAAACAGCTTTTCCATGCATTTTTTGGATAAGGCTCATGGGAACCATTCCGGCACGAAAGCCGGGCAAGCTTACTTTTTTAGAATAGTCTTTAAGAGACTTTTTAACTTTTTCTTGGTAATCTTCTGGTGCAAGCGTAACGGTAAGTACGGCATTTAAATCGTCTATTTGTTCTTGAATAACATTCATTGTTCAGTATAAAAAAAATCGTGCAAATGTATTAAAAAATTATGGGAAGAGAATTGTTAAATAAAGAGAAGAGGAACAAGAAAAGTGGGAAGATGAATGTCTCAATAAGTCCGCTTGGGCGGATACCAAGCAAATGGGAATATACATTTGTGATATCCTATGTGGCAGACGGGTTAAAACAATTAACCTATAGAAAAATGGAGCCAAGTTGCTGTTGGCAAAAAAATAGACGTACAAACATTGTTACAATGATATTGTTAGTACTTTTAGAACTTAATTAACAACGATAAAAAGCTGGCATGAAAAAAATAATTACTTTTCTTTTAATCATTGCAGGATTTTATTCATACTCACAAAACAACAATACAATTTTTGGAATTGTGAGGCAAAACTATTATTCTAATTTATACAATCCTGTTGATTCATCTATTATTGGTCAGCAATTTGATTCAGCGTCGCTCCGTTTGGGAACTATTAATCCAATTAGCGGGTATGTTTCCAACACTGGGAGCTTTGCGTTTAATGAGGCGATTAATTTAACTGGAGCATCTTTAAATCCCTACGAAAATTCCTTTGTTTTTATTGGTGCAAACAACATCAATACATTAAGTTTATCAAATGGATCATTAACCAACAGCACCCAATTAACTAATCCAAATGGCCAAGGCTATTTTGATAATTTTAGGTTTAACAATGCCGATAGTATTATGTATGGTTTATCAAGAAGAAATTACACAAATCCAAATACAGGCCAAACAACTGGAGCAGTTTATTTAGCCAAAGCAAACACAACAACAGGACTTATAACAGAAATATCTACAAGCCCTGTTGCACAAGGTTTTGCATTGGCCGGAAGCGTTATTGACCCACATCAAATGGTGTATTATTTTTCTACTGGTAGTAATCTTATGGGTTTGGACATATACGATGGAAGTATTTTTAGTAATGTTCCTTTTATTAATCCCAATGGAATTGCATTTGATAATTTTACATACAGTTGTGCAGATTCAAGTATTTATGGCCTGATACGTCAAAACTATTTTACATACGTACTTAGTGATTTTTTTCCAAATGATTCCATTCAACAATTCGATTCAAGCACTATAAGATTAGGTAAAATTAATCCAAGCACTGGATTAGTAACTGCAGTTTCTCCATTTTCTATTGCCAGTGGAGGATACTCTTTAAATGCAGGCTCAACAATAGATCCGGATGGGATGATTTATTACTTTGGAAATGGCCAAGCAATTATTGGCGTTTCATTAATTACTGGTTTGGTGGTGAGCAACCAAAGCTATTCTTTTGAAAACGGAATGTACTTTGATTTAATGAGAAACAACCAAAATTGTATTACAGCTAGAGCAGAGAGATTTGCTAATTTTGCAACCACTATCGTTGATAAAAATGAGGCTGAAAATTTTAGTGTTTATCCTAACCCAAGCTCAGGTGTGTTTACTTTTAAAGACACAAAAAACTTAAACTCGGTGGAGGTGTATAGTATTTTGGGAGAGAAAATATTGAGTCAAACTAACCAGAAAACAATAAACCTCAGTGGGTTTAGCAAAGGAATTTATTTTGCAAGGGTAAATGGAATGCAGGTGGTGAAATTGGTGAAAGAGTAATTGTTCCGCCGCGGCGGATTGATAGTTGATCCGCAGAGGCGGATGAATAATTGATAGTGGATAGTTGATAAATTACAATGAATAGTTGAAGGCAGAATCTATACCACAAAATTCACAAAGGAGGCACATAGTTTCACAAAGGAGTAAAGGTGTTTGGTTGGTAGAGAATTAGGGGATTTATTCATTGACCGCAATTGTTTGCAGAAGAAAATAGGTTTTAAAAAATAGTATCGTTAAACCAATAAACGTATAGTTTTAACCATAAAAGCGTTAAATTTTACCAAAAAGGAAAAATTTATTTCTGCTGGAAATAGTTAAACTATATTTGATTTAAAATTAAAACCATGAAAAAACTTATACTATTATTTTTAGTGCTTGTGTTAAAATTTGTACCTGCAAAAGCACAGTGGGTAACTATACCTGATTCGAATTTTGTAACCAGACTTACTCAGCTCTATCCAAGTTGTATGAATGGAAACCAGATGGATACGACATGTGCAGGGATTGTGAATGCTACTAGTTTACAAGTTCAATATTATGCTATTTCCAACCTTTTTGGAGTGCAGTATTTTGATAATCTAATAACGTTAAATTGTTATGGTACTCAAATAACAAGCTTGCCTTATTTACCAGATAATTTGACTCAACTAAATTGCGAAGGCAATCAATTGAGCAGCTTGCCAGCTTTGCCAAGTTCTTTAACACTTTTACGTTGTAATAACAATCAATTGACGAGCTTGCCAGATTTGCCAAGTTCTTTAACACATTTAATTTGTAATAGCAATCAATTGACAAGCTTGCCAGCTTTGCCAAATTCTTTAACACAATTAACTTGTTTTTACAATCAATTGAGCAGTTTACCGAATTTGCCAAATTCTTTAACATATTTAAATTGTTATAATAATCAATTAAGCAGTTTACCAAATTTGCCAAGTTCTTTAACAAGTTTATTGTGTTATTTCAATCAGTTGAGCAGCTTGCCGGCTTTACCAAACTCTTTAACAAATTTACAGTGTAATAACAACCAATTGAACAGTTTGCCAGCTTTGTCAAATTCATTAACAAATTTACAATGTAATAACAACCAATTGAGCAGCTTACCAACTTTGCCAAATACTTTGACAACTCTGAAGTGTTACAATAATCTGTTAAGTAGTTTACCAGCTTTTCCAAATACTTTGACAACTTTGATGTGTTACAATAATCTGTTGAGCAGTCTGCCAGTTTTGCCAAATTCTTTAACTAATTTGCAATGTAATGAAAATCAACTGAGCAGTTTGCCGGAGTTGCCAGTTAATTTGACAACCTTGTGGTGTTACTATAATCTGTTGAGCAGTTTGCCAGCTTTGCCAAATTCTTTAACAAATTTAGTTTGTAATAACAATCAATTGAGCAGTTTGCCAGCTTTGCCAAATTCTTTAACAAATTTAGTTTGTAATAACA
>JBAXQC010000022.1:0-38373 GCA_037131955.1 Bacteroidota bacterium | reverse complement strand
AGTGTTAGTTATTACTTAGTTTAAAAAAAATTGGCAATAAAGGTAGATTAAAAATTAAATATTTTTGTTCAATATTAAATACAACAAATAATTTTAGTTTATCGCATTTTTTTTTTGATGAAAAAATATGTATTGAGACCTCAACTATTAAATTCTGAATAGTGTATTAAGCTATATATTTTTGGATAGATAAAATTTTAATTCACTTAATTAATAAGTATGGATAAAAAGTTTTGAAGGGCTAAAATGGACTTTTAATCATTTTGCAGAGAGAAATATACTATCACTTTTATTTTTGTAAAATTTTATTTTTCTAAAATATACATAACCATTAAATGGATTAATATAAGCCCAATCCATAGTAATCTCTCTGCCTATATATTTTGTATCGTGTTTTTCTAGTAGATATTTTGCAATTGGCTGTATAAAAATAATTAAAAATCCACCAATAATTATTAAAGAGCCAAAACTGCGTATACTATTCTTCTAAACTTCGGAATTTTATTGTGCAAAGGTGAAGCGGATGATTTGTATTATTCTAACAAAACTTTTACAAATTGTTATATAATTTCCACATTAAAAAATTGGTAATGAAAAATATAGATTAAAATTTAAAACAAAAAGAGGAATAGTTCTTTTTGCTTTAAGAAGAATTTAAAATTAATTTAAGTGAATAAATTATATTAGACTTTTTTACTTGGCTTTAATATCAACCTCAATGAAGAGTCTTTTGTGACATATGCCCAAGCCCAATTTATAAAAATAATTAGTTTGTTTTTTACACTTAAAATTAACATCAAATGTAAAAACATCCAAATAAGCCAAGCGAAATATCCTTTCAATTTAAAATTCTTTAAATCCACAACTGCCTTGTTCCTTCCAATTGTTGCCATTGAACCTAAGTCTTTGTATTCATAAGGAATTTGTGGCTTTGATTGTGCAAGGTATTTTAAATTTAAGCCCAAATTCTTTGCTTGATTTATTGCAACGTTTGCTACTTGCGGATGCCCTTTAGGAAATAATGGGGTTTCCATATAACAAACATCGCCAATTGCATATACGTTATCTAAACCTTTAATTTTATTCTCTCTATTTACTTTGTATCTGTTTCCATAAGTTATACTTTCTTTAGGCAAACCTTCTATTAAATTTGTTGCAACTCCGGCAGCCCAAATAACTGTTTTTGTGTTTATAGTTTGACCTGTGCTCAACTCAAGATTTTCACCATCGTAATTTTTTACAAATGTTTGCGTAATCAAATTTATTCCAAGTTCTTTTAAGTATTTTTCTGAGGTGATTTTAGATTGTTCGCTCATGTTATTTAAAGTATGATTGCTGCCCTCAACAAGTGTAATTTGAAATCTAGAAAAATCTATTTTTGGATAATCTTTGGGTAGAATGTATTCTTTTATTTCAGCAAAAGCACCGGCAAGTTCAACACCAGTTGGCCCAGCTCCAACAATAACTAAGTTAAGTAATGCTTCCTTATTTTTTTCATCAGCAGAAATGATATCTTCAAAAATTTGTAGAATATGATTTCTAATAGTAATGGCCTCGTATGTAGATTTTAGTGTGAATACATTTTTTTCTATTTCGGCATTTCCAAAAAAGTTTGTTTTGCAGCCCATGGCCAAAACTAAAATATCATATTCAAAGAAGCCAATAGTTGTACTTATTTGATTTTGCTGATAGTTAATAGATTGAACCTCAGCTAATCTTATTTGTATATTTTTTTTTCCTTTAAAAATATTTCTAATAGGAAATGAAATACTTGAAGGTTCTATTTGGGAAGTGGCAACTTGATAAAAGAGAGGTTGAAATTGATGATGATTTAATTTATCTATGAGAAGAATCTCGAATAATTTTTCATCCAATGTTTTTGCAAGTTGAATTCCCGCAAATCCTGCTCCCACAATAAGTACTTTTTGTTTTTTCATTTTTTTTCAATGTTAACTACATTTGTTTTGGTAGTTCTTTTTATAACAAAATTACTATATTCCTATACAATCAAAAAATAAAAACTAAACTACTCAAACTATTGGATAAATAATTAATTTCACTTATTTTTCTATTCAAACATAGTGAATTACTTTTCTTAGAAATCTCCTGGTGAACAAGAAGAATTAATCAATAACAAATTTTAAATTTTTATAAAAAATTAATTTGACTGTGTATTAATTTAAAAATCAAAATATTAAGTTTATTACTTAATTTTTTTTTACATTAAGCACAAGACTTATTGTATTATGTAATTTGAAAAAAATCAATTGAATGAAATAGAAAAAATTTTACCTAATTTTGAAATCAATTATCCTTACTTTTTATGATTATAACCGCACCATATCATCCCAAAAATAAAATTAGAATTGTTACTGCTGCAGCTTTGTTCGACGGACACGATGCTTCTATAAACATCATGAGAAGAATAATCCAAGCAAGTGGTGCAGAAGTTATTCATTTAGGTCACGATAGAAGTGCCGAAGAGGTTGTTGATTGTGCCATTCAAGAAGATGCAAATGCAATTGCGCTAACAAGTTATCAAGGAGGGCATGTAGAATATTTTAAATACATGTACGATTTGCTCAAAGAAAAAGGCTGTACACACATCAAAATTTTTGGAGGCGGTGGAGGAGTTATACTACCTACAGAAATTAAGGAGTTGCAAGACTATGGAATTACCAGAGTTTATTCTCCTGACGATGGTAGAGAAATGGGATTGCAAGGAATGATAAATGATTTGTTAGAAAAATCTGATTTCCCTACAGGAAAAAATTTAAACGGTGAAGCAAAAGAATTAATCAAGAGAGAACCAAAAGTAATTGCAAAATTAATTTCTGCCGCAGAAAATTATCCCGAAGAATTTATTTCTTGGAGAGAGGAAAATAAGTTAAAAACTAGTGATGCAGTAATTCCTATTCTAGGTATTACCGGCACTGGAGGTTCAGGAAAATCCTCCTTGGTAGATGAGTTAGTAAGAAGATTTTTGGTAGATTTTAAAGATAAATCTATTGCAATTATTTCTGTTGACCCTTCCAAACGAAAAACTGGTGGTGCTTTGTTGGGCGATAGAATACGAATGAATGCCATTAAAAATAGCCGAGTTTACATGAGGTCTTTGGCTACCAGACAAAGCAATTTGGCATTGAGCAAATACGTAAAAGAAGCTGTGGAGATTGTGAAAGCTGCCAACTTTGATTTAATAATTTTAGAAACTTCGGGAATAGGGCAGAGCGATACCGAAATTATTGAACACAGCGATTTAAGCTTGTATGTTATGACTCCTGAATACGGTGCTGCCACGCAGTTGGAGAAAATTGATATGCTTGATTTTGCCGACGTTATTGCATTAAACAAATTTGACAAACGTGGTGCATTGGATGCATTACGAGACGTAAAAAAACAATACAAACGTAACCACCAATTGTGGGATGCCGAGGATGAATCTTTACCTGTAATTGGAACAATAGCTTCGCAATTCAACGATCCGGGAATGAATCGTTTGTACAGATTAATTATTGATAAAATTTCTGAAAAAACTGGGGCAGAATTAAAATCTAGTTTTGAAATTACAAAAGAAATGAGTGAGAAAATTTACATTATTCCTCCTCAAAGAACCCGTTATCTTTCTGAAATTACTGAAAACAATAGACAGTACGATCAGTGGGTGAACGAACAAGCTCAAATTGCTCAACAACTGTATAGTATTGAAGAATCAATTAAATATATTGAGTCTAATAAAAATGTTGCACTAAAAAGCTCTTTAGAAGGATTAAAAAAAGCAAAAGAAGAATTGGAATTAGTGTTGGATGGTAGAAATAAAAAACTAATTTCGGAATTACCAGAAAAAATTAAACGCTACCACGACGATGTTTTTACTTATGAGGTTAGAGGAAAAGAAATTAAAGTAAACACGTTTTACGAAAGTTTAAGTAGACTAAAAATCCCAAAAATTGCTACGCCAAAATACACGGCTTGGGGCGATCAATTAAAATGGTTGTTGCAAGAAAGTTTCCCGGGTGATTTTCCATATACTTCGGGTGTTTTTCCTTTTAAAAGAGAAAACGAAGACCCAACAAGAATGTTTGCCGGAGAGGGCGGACCAGAGCGAACAAATAAAAGATTTCACTACGTTTCTATGGGCTTGCCTGCAAAAAGATTGTCAACAGCGTTCGACAGTGTTACGCTTTATGGACAAGACCCAGATTTTAGACCAGATATTTATGGAAAAATTGGAAATTCAGGTGTATCGGTTTGTAGTTTAGACGATGCCAAAAAATTGTACAGTGGCTTTAATTTAAGTAGTCCTACAACATCCGTAAGTATGACTATTAATGGTCCTGCTGCAATTATTGCTGCCTTTTTTATGAATGCTGCAATTGACCAACAGTGCGAAATTTATATCAAGGAAAACGGATTAGAGGAAGAAGTTAAGGCAAGAATTGCAAAGATTTATAAGGCAAAAAAACTTAAAGTTCCAACTTATAATGGTAAATTACCTCAAGGGAATGATGGCTTGGGACTACTGTTATTAGGAGTTTCGGGAGATCAGGTTTTGGAAACTCCAATTTATCAAAAAATAAAAACTGCAACACTTTCTTCTGTAAGAGGAACTGTGCAGGCAGATATTCTAAAAGAAGATCAGGCTCAAAACACGTGTATTTTTTCTACAGAGTTTTCTCTACGATTGATGGGTGATGTGCAGCAATATTTTATTGACAAAAAAATTAGAAACTTTTATTCTGTTTCAATTTCTGGTTATCACATTGCCGAAGCAGGAGCAAATCCTATAACGCAATTAGCATTGACGCTATCTAACGGTTTTACTTTTGTAGAATACTATTTGAGCAGGGGTATGAATATTGATGATTTTGCACCAAATCTCTCGTTCTTCTTTAGTAATGGAATAGACCCAGAGTATAGCGTAATTGGTAGAGTTTCTCGCAGAATTTGGGCAAAAGCAATGAAGTTAAAATACAAGGCAAACGAACGTTCTCAAATGCTTAAATACCATATTCAAACATCTGGTCGTTCATTGCATGCACAAGAAATAGATTTTAACGACATTAGAACTACTCTTCAGGCATTGTATGCCATATACGACAATTGCCAAAGTTTGCACACCAATGCCTACGACGAAGCTATAACAACACCAACGGAGGGTTCTGTAAGGAGAGCAATGGCAATTCAGTTGATAATAAACAGAGAATTAGGATTGGCAAAAAATGAAAATCCATTACAAGGTTCATTTATTATTGAAGAGTTAACTGATTTGGTAGAAGAAGCTGTGCTTACTGAATTTGATAAAATAAACGAAAGAGGCGGAGTTTTGGGTGCTATGGAAACAATGTATCAACGTGGAAAAATTCAAGAAGAAAGTTTGTATTACGAAACATTAAAACACAACGGCGATTATCCAATAATTGGTGTAAATACTTTTTTAAGTTCCACCGGTAGCCCAACTATTATACCTCAAGAGGTAATAAGAAGCACCACCGAAGAAAAAAATAGACAGATAGAGAATCTTAATAATTTACACAAAGCAAATGCCGATGAAGCTAAGGAATGGCTAAAACGTTTGCAGATTGCCGCTATCAACAATAAAAATGTTTTTGAAGAGTTAATGGAATGTGTAAAATATTGTTCTCTCGGACAAATTACACATGCTTTATTTGAAGTAGGAGGGCAGTACAGGAGAAACATGTAATGATTTGGATTAAGTTATTTCTAACTCAATAGTCGTATTATGTTTGCAACGAATACTATTGAGGAATATCTCTCGTGCTTAAAGTGAAGAAACTATTGTAGAGAATTTAAAAATTGCATTATATTTTTTCTGCAACTAAGGAATAAACCAGAGGAATTTTATTTCCGAATTTCTTAATTCTAAATTTTCCTTTTTCAAATTCTTCCATATCATTAAAACAATTGTAGGGAGAATAATCGTATTCTAAAAAAGACTTTATATCTATTTGGTGTTTTAGCAAATTTGAAATTACATCTGTTAGTGGATGATTCCATGAAATTGTTTCTGTAACAATTTCTGCTTGTTTATCGGCATAGGTACCACTTATTGTTTCAACGATTTCTTCTTTGTTAAAATAGCTGTAAAAAACTTCATTAAAGTCGTTGTCAAACATCCAAACCACAGGGTGAAATTCAACAAAAATAAGTTTACCGGTAAGGTCCAAATAATTAGAAACAATTGTTGCCCATTTATCCAAATCTGGCAGCCAACCTATTGTGCCGTATGTTGTAAAAACAATATCAAATTTTTCATTAAGCAAATTAGGCAAATCATAAATATCGCAACATATAAAGTTTACAGGAGTATTTGTTAAATTAGATAGATGTTTTGCTTTTACTATTGCCTCTTCAGAAAAGTCAACTGCTGTTACATTAGCTCCTAAGTTTGCCAACGAAATGCTATCCATTCCAAAATGGCATTGCAAATGAAGAATCTTTTTATTAGAAACATCACCTAACAAGTCTAGTTCTATTTTATTGAGTGAATTTTTTGTTTTTAAAAATGTTTCAACACCATAGAATTTTGAATTATAGTTTACTTCAACTTTTTTGTTCCAGGCATTTTTGTTAACTTCAATATACTCTTTGGAAGAATTCATATTATTCAATTTTAATTCCCATTACCAAAACGTCGTCTACTTGTTCATTGTTTCCGCGCCAATCTTCAAAAGTTTTATGCAACAATTCCTTTTGTTTGTCCATTGGGTAGTTGGAAATTTTTGATAAATTATTTTTGAAATTTTTAATCATTAATTTTTTATTTTTTTCACCGCCAAACTGATCTGCGTATCCATCACTGAACATATAAATTGTATCGCCTTTCTTTAATTCAATTTCGTGGTTGGTAAATACTTTTTTTATTTCGGGGTTATATCCTCCTATACTATAAGAGGATGAACTGTACGCTATAATTTCATTTTCTCTAATAAGCACCATTGGTCTTAATGCACCTGCAAAAACAGCTGTGTTTTTTTTGGTATCAATTAAACATATTGCAGTATCCATCCCATCCTTTGTTGGATTTAATTCTGATTGTTGTTTTAGTGATTCAATTATTTTTTTGTCTAATCTATTTAAAATATCAGCTGCATTAAAGCTAACTGGTTCATCAAGTATTTGCCTTAAATTGGTGGCACCAATCATACTCATCAAAGCCCCTGGAACTCCATGGCCAGTGCAATCGGCAACGCAAAAAATTAATATTCCATTTTGTTCTTCAAACCAGTAAAAATCTCCACTTACAATGTCTCTTGGTTTATACAAAACAAAGAAGTTTTCTGAAGTTAACATCTTTACTTCTTCTTTTGGCAACAAAGCTTCTTGAATTCTTTTTGCATAATTAATACTGTCGGTAATGTCTTTGTTTTTTTCGCTAATGATCTTATTTTGCTCAGAAATTTCAGACGTTCTTTCCTCCACTTTTCTTTCTAACTCCACATTTATTTCTGCCTGAATTCTATTATTTTCTTTGTATTGTTCAATCAATAAATTTTGAACTTCCGTTTTTTCGTCTTTCAACACTTTAACTCTCTCACTCAATGCAAACGATAAGAAAATAATTTCTATTGCAGAGCCCATTTGAATTCCATATTCTGTAAGAAAGACTCGTGGTAATATTCCAAAGTTTTTTAGTAGAGCCAAAAGTATTCCTACTATTAAAAGTGAGAATGCAATCAAAAAATACCGAGCTGGTTTGTAGTTTCTTCTTAATACAACTATTGATGCAGCAAGCACTAAAAGATTGGCAATAAGTCCAAGTAAATTAAGTCCTTTTAAACTCCAAGAATACAATGGATTGTTGAACATGGAAGCAATAAAAAACACAAAAACTATGGTGGCCACTAAATTCAATGTGTTGTAAATTAGTGGTGCAAGTTTCTTAGTTAACAATAGACTTTGAGTAAATTGTAACAAAAAGAATATCCCTGCCGATCCTGCCAAAGGAATGATGTGATTGGCCAACCATACATTATTGGGCCATAAGTATTGAAATGCCAAGCCATCTAATGCCAATTGAAAAATTCCTATACTTAAAATGTATAAGAAATACCAAAAATTAATTGATTCTTTTAATGATACTCCTAAAAAAAAGGAGAGAAATAAAGCAAATAACAAAACGCCGTAATAAAACCCAAGCATCAATTGCTCTTGGTAATAATATTCGGATAGTTCAATGGATTTTAATAGCCTTACAGGAAAGCTTGTTGCCTCGCCATCGCAGAGAATGTGTGCAAAAATTTTTGTTTCATCGTTGGGCGCAAAATCTAGTTCAAATATAAAATTCTTGTTGTTTATTTTTCTTTTTGCAAATGGTAAATGATCTCCTACAATTTCTTTACTTGTAATTTTTCCGTGCTTAACAAAATAAATTTCTAGTTGATTAAAGAATGGATAAGGTATTTCAAGAATTAGTTTTTTTGGAGTCCAATTATTTTTTACAGAAAAGATAAACCAATAATTACTTTCTGTAAATCCTAAGTTAGGTGCAGAGTTACCTTTGTTTGCTACAAATGGAAAATTTGGTTTTGAAACTTCTGAAATAGTATATATTTTTTTTTCTTCTTTGTATAAATACAGATGCTTGTAAACATCAAAACTTGACGAAGTATCATTTAAAATTATTGATTCTTGCTGGGCAAAAATAAATTTTGATAATGCAAGAACAAACAAGAAAGAAATGGAAATACTTTTTTTCAATCAGTATTATTTACAGTTTAAAATTCAATTGATTTACTTTGCGTAAACATAAATATTAAAATGAATTATCACTCTAATTAGTCAAAAGATTGATTAGATTTTTCGGCCATTTCTATTAATGCTTGGTATTCTTTTGGAGAAAGGTCGTTGTAGAAGTAATTGATAGGATTAATTTTTTGTCCTCCTTTTATTACTTCGTAATGAACATGCGGTGCTGTGCTTAAGCCCGTGCTTCCTACATAACCCAGCACTTCGCCTCTTTTAACTTTTTGTCCTACTCTTACTTTAATTCTGCTCATGTGTCCGTATAAGGTTTCAAATCCAAAACCATGTTTAACCACAACGTGATTTCCGTAACCTTGAGCTAAATTATCTGCTCTTTGCACTACACCTTCGCCAGTAGAATAAATTGGCGTTCCTTGAGGAGCACTAAAATCCATGCCCGGATGAAAATCTGGTGTTTTGTATATGGGGTGCATACGACTGCCAAAACCTGAAACATTTTTAAGTTTAAGTTTACTTATTGGCTGAATTGCAGGCATAGAGGCCAATAATAATTTTTTATTCTTTGCCAATTTCACCACTTCGTCAAACGATTTAGATTGAATATACATGGCTTTTGCCAGGCCATCTAATTTTTTTGTGGTTTCTAACACCAAATCATTTGTTCCTATTCCTTCTAATTCTTTGTACCTGTCTACTCCGCCAAAGCCAGCTTTTCTGATACTCGATGGAATTGGATCTGCTTCAAAAATCATTCTGTAAATATTGTCGTCTCTGTCTTGCATATCGTTTAACACGTATGTCATTTGCTCTAAGCGTTGGTTTAAATCTTCGTAGTTGTAGCTCATCTGTTGAATTTCTCTCTTTAATTGTTTTTCTTTGGGAGAATCAATAAATCTGTAGGCAATAAGCAAGGTAACAACAGCAAACACAATTCCTGTGGCAAGGTAGGTTAAGAATTTTTTAATACGGTCTATCCATTTTACCTGAATTCTTTCGTAGGTAAGGGATTTGGTATTAAAGTAAAATTTTACTTTTGACATAATTTAAAAAATCAAAACGAATTTAGTGTTTTTAAATAAATTTGCACTCAATTAGATAAATCTTATACAATAATCAATCTTAATATTTCTTAATAGTGGAAAGTAAGTTAGCAAGAAAAACATTCTTAGATTTTTTTCAATCAAAAGGACATCAAATAGTTCCCTCTGCACCAATTGTAGTAAAAAACGATCCTACACTTATGTTTAACAACAGTGGTATGGCGCCTTTTAAAGATATTTTTTTAGGCAATTCTCCAATTAAATTTCCAAGAATTGCAGATACTCAAAAATGTTTGAGAGTAAGCGGAAAACATAATGATTTAGAAGAAGTAGGTGTAGATACCTATCACCACACTATGTTTGAAATGCTGGGCAACTGGAGTTTTGGCGATTACTTTAAAAAAGAAGCAATTGCATGGGCTTGGGAGCTTTTAACTGAAGTTTATAAATTAGATAAAAGCAGATTGTATGTAACGGTTTTTGAAGGGTATGAGCCAGAAAATTTGGCATTTGATCAAGAGTCTTACGATAATTGGAAACTGTTTATAGACGAGGATAGAATATTGAGAGGAAATAAAAAAGATAATTTTTGGGAAATGGGTGATACAGGTCCTTGTGGTCCTTGTACAGAAATTCACATCGATTTAAGAGACGATGAGGAAAGACAAAAAGTTGATGGTAAAAAATTTGTAAATGAAAGTCATCCTCAAGTAATTGAAATTTGGAACAATGTGTTTATGGAGTTTGAACGCAAAGCAAACGGTTCATTGGTAAAATTGCCCAAACAACATGTAGATACGGGTATGGGGTTTGAACGTTTGTGCATGGCTTTGCAAGGAAAAAAATCGAATTACGATACGGATGTTTTTCAACCTTTGATAAAGTTTATTGAAAAGAGAACGGGTAAGATTTATGGCAAGGATGAAAAAACAGATATTGCCATGAGGGTTTTATCTGACCACATAAGAACTATTGCTTTTGCTATTGCAGATGGACAATTACCAGGCAACGCCAAGGCTGCATACGTTATAAGAAGGATATTAAGAAGAGCGGTAAGGTATTATTATACGTTTTTAGATTTTCAGCAACCATTTTTGTATTCTATGGTGGATGTTTTGGCCAAAGAAATGGGAGATTTTTTCCCTGAATTAAACTCTCAAAAAGTATTAATAGAGAAGGTTATTAAGGAAGAAGAAAATTCGTTTCTAAAAACTTTAGGCAACGGAATTTTACGATTTGAAGATTACATCAAAAAAAACAAAGGTGCTATTGACGGAGAATTTGCTTTTGAATTGTTTGATACATTTGGTTTTCCTATAGATTTAACGCAACTGCTATCACGTGAGAACAATTTGGAAGTAGATATGAATAAATATAACGAATGCTTGGAAGAACAGAAAAAGCGTTCCAGAATGGCAGCTGAAGTTAGCACAGAAGATTGGATAGAACTAAAACAAAATCCTGAATTTACGTTTGTAGGATATACTGAGCTGAGCAGCAATTGCACAATTGTGAAGTATAGAAAAGTTTCGGCAAAGGGTAAAACACACTATCAAATTGTTTTGGATAAAACACCATTTTATGCCGAGAGCGGTGGACAAGTGGGAGACAGTGGATGGCTGAGCAACGTAAATGAGAAAATTAATGTGTTGGATACAAAAAAAGAAAATGGAATTTGGATTCATATTACTGAGCAATTCCCCGAAAAAATAAATGCAGAATTTTTTGCACAAGTGGATGAAGACAGAAGAAAACTAATCATGAACAATCACTCTGCAACTCACTTGATGCATGCAGCACTTAGAAATGTTCTAGGAACTCATGTAGAACAAAAAGGAAGTTTAGTAAACCAGGATTATTTGCGATTCGACTTTTCTCATTTCTCTAAATTAAACGAAGTTGAAGTGGACAACATAGAAGAAATGGTGAATCAGAAAATTACGGAAAACATAAAATTGCAGATAGAAGAATTGGCTATTGAAGAAGCAAAAAAGAGAGGAGCAATGGCATTGTTTGGCGAAAAATATGGCGATGTGGTAAGAGTTGTAACATTTGACGAAAACTATTCTGTGGAGCTTTGCGGAGGAACCCATGTAGATGCAACAGGTAAAATTGGCTATTTTAAAATTGTTTCGGAATCGGCTGTTGCGTCAGGAGTAAGGAGAATTGAAGCTTACACAGAATTAAAAGCAAGGAATTTTGTAGAAGAAAAACTCAAAGAATTAGAGGAGGTTAAGTCAATTTTAAAAAATCCCAAATCACTTACCAAAGCTATTGAAGATTTAATTCAAAAAAATTCTGAGTTGGAGAAATCATTAGAGGTTTTTAAAGCAAAACAAGCAGTTGAAATTAAAAATGAACTACTAAAACTTGTTACACAAAAAAATGACATTAATTTACTGCAAACAATTTTAAAAGTAGATTCAGTGGATACAGTTCGTGATGTGTGTTACAATTTATCAAAAGATATAGAAAATCTTGTGGCTATTATTGGTTGCGAAATAGAAGGAAAGGCAAACATCAGTTTAATAATTTCTGAAAATCTAACCAAAGAAAAAAAGCTTCATGCCGGAAACATAATTAAAGAGTTAGCAAAAGAGATAAATGGTGGTGGTGGAGGTCAGGCGTTCTTTGCCACGGCAGGCGGTCAAAATCCTAAGGGTTTGCAAAATGCAATTGATAGATTAGGAGAGTTTGTTTAAAATACATGACCACCCTTTTAAAAGACTTATACAACAAGGAATTCTACACTAGTTTTTCGGTAGTTTTAGAAAATCATGTTCCTGATTTTGAGAAGAAAAAATTTATAAAAATGATTTTTTCTTCTGCTTTTGAAACAATGGAACTAAAAGAAAGAATGAGGCATACTGCTACTGTTTTGCATCATTTTTTGCCAAAGGATTATGAGAAAGCAATTCCAATTTTAAAGAACTGTATCAAACAAATACAAGGAAATCAAAAAAATTGGGGAACAATAGAATATTTGTTTTTTGCAGATTACATAGAGCAATTTGGAATTGAACACTATGAAATTTCTGTTGATGCTATAGAATTTACCACACAATTTATTACTTGTGAATTTGCAGTAAGACCATTTATTTTAAAATATCCCAATAAAATGCTTCCACAATTAAAAAAGTGGGCCAAGCATAAAAACGAAAAAGTTAGACGACTAGCGACCGAAGGAATAAGGCCACGTTTGCCTTGGGCAATGGCATTACCTGAATTTAAAAAGGACCCATCTCAAGTGTTGGAAATTTTAGAAATTTTAAAAAACGACGAATCAGAATTTGTAAGAAGAAGTGTTGCAAATAATTTAAATGATATTTCTAAAGATCATCCACATATTGTAATTGATGTAGCCAAAAAGTGGAAAGGAATATCAAAAGAAACAGATTATGTTATAAAACATGCCAGCAGAACACTTTTAAAGCAAGGCCACAGTGATATATTAAATCATTATGGATTGGATTCTAAAAATATTTTGGTAGTGAACTTTAGAATTGAAAACTCAAATTTAAAAATTGGTGATAATTTGTCTTTTAGTTTTGAACTCCAAAACCTCGATAAAAAACCAAAATATATTCGATTAGAGTATGCTGTTTATTTTTTGAGGCAAAATGGTACTTACGGCAAAAAAGTGTTTAAGATTTCGGAGAGAGAGTATGAAAAAAACAGTATAACTCAAGTTTCAAAGAACCACAGTTTTAGAGTTATTACAACCAAAAAGTATTATTTAGGTGCACAATATGTTTCCATAGTAGTTAATGGAAAGGAGAGTAAGAAAGCTGAATTTTATTTAGTATAAGTTTTTTGTAAATCAACCGGTTTTGATGTATGAAAACAATTTATTTATACTTCTGTTTTTTAGTAAATTAGCACTTTAATAGATAAACTTATGTCTAACAAACTTCAAAGAAGAGGATTTATTACCAGAGTTTCAGCTGCTCTAACTGCTAGTGTAATTGCACCAATTGCTGGCTTTTCAAATTCATTAAAAAACAATTTAAAATCTATGGAAAAATCTCCAATAAAAAGTATTAAACCCTTAGGATTTCAATGGGAGACCTCCGATCCGTTTTTATTTTGTGTACATCACGAAGATAAATTTCCAAAAGGAAATGAAAAAATGGGCCCGGATAAATCGTATTTAAACGAAAGGCACATTGGCGATGATTTCATCATTAAAGATGGATTTAGAATGTACCATGGAAAAGTTGTTCCTGGCTTTCCAGGTCATCCGCACAGAGGGTTCGAAACAATAACAGTTGTTCGCCAAGGCATAGTAGACCATGCCGATTCTACAGGAGCCTCTGGACGATATGGAAATGGTGATGTTCAGTGGATGACAGCTGGCAAAGGAGTTCAACACTCTGAAATGTTTCCACTTATTAAAAAGGAGGAAGAAAATCCTATGGAACTATTTCAAATATGGCTCAATCTTCCAAAGAAAAATAAGATGGTTGAACCACACTTTAAAATGCTTTGGAAAGAAGATATTTCTAACTACACTCACCAAGATTCCAACAATAAAAAAACAACAGTTGAGGTAATTGCAGGAAAATTATACAATGCAAAAGCACCACTACCTCCGCCCAACTCTTGGGCTGCCGACGAAAAAAATGAAGTAGGAGTATGGAACATAAAAATGGAGGCAAAAGCACAATTTACTCTGCCAAAATGTGGAGCTGGAGTAAATAGAACAATTTATTTTTACGAAGGAAGTTCTTTAACTGTTGCCAACGAATTAATAAGTTCATACAACGGAATTGAATTGACTGCTGAAATGGAAATTTCCTTAAAAGCCGGAGAAACTCCTGTAAGTATTTTGGTGCTGCAAGGCAAACCAATTGCAGAACAAGTGATGCAGTACGGACCATTTGTTATGAATACTAAAGAAGAAATAAACCAAGCGTTTGAAGATTATCACCAAACAAAATTTGGTGGTTGGCCTTGGCCAAAATACGATCAGGTTCATGATAGAAACAAAGGAAGATTTGCAAAACATTCCGATGGAAGAGAAGAAATAAAAGGAGCGTAAAAAATATCAGCTCAACCCAAAAATTTCTCCGTTTTCGTTTATACTCATGTTTTCTGATGCAGGAATTGATGGAAGTCCAGGCATTCTCATCATATTTCCCAAAATAGGAACAATAAATCCAGCACCCGATGCTACTTCAAATTCTCTAACGGTAATGCTAAAATCGTTAGGTGCTCCAATTAATTTTTCGTTGTCAGAAAAAGACTTTTGTGTTTTGGCCATGCATACAGGAAGATTTCCTAATCCTATTTTTTCTAAGCGGGTCATATCAGCCAATGCTTTTGAAGTATATTCAATAGAACTTGCTCTGTAAACTTCTTTGGAGATGATTTCTATTTTTTCTTTTATGCTTAAGTTCCAATCGTAGAGTGGCTTAAACTTATTTGAGTTTTCTTGCGCTGCATTTACAACTGCATTAGCTAACTCTGCACATCCATTGCCACCTAAAGCCCAACCTTGGCTCAAAACTGCTGTTACACCTAGTGTTTTACAAAGCTCGATTAACAGTTCTATTTCTTGGTTAGTATCACTTACAAAATGATTGATTGCAACTACCGGAACAATCCCAAATTTTTTTGCATTCTCTATGTGTCTCTCCAAATTTGCAAAACCTATTTTAACTTTTTCCAATGATGGATTATTAAGTTCGTTCGGCAAGGCACCTCCGTGGTGTCTTAATGCCCTAATGGTTGCAACAATAACAATTGCATTTGGTGTTAGATTTCCATACTTACACTTTATATTCAAGAATTTTTCTGCTCCTAAATCAGCCCCAAATCCTGCTTCAGTTACCACATAATCAGCCAATGACAAACCCATTTTTGTGGCAATAATTGAATTTGTTCCTTGTGCTATGTTGGCAAAAGGTCCTCCGTGTAAAATAGCCGGGTTGCCTTCTAATGTTTGCACAAGATTTGGTTTAATGGCATCTTTCAAAAGTATGGTCATCGCCTCCTGCACTTTAAGTTCTCTGGCAAAAACAGGTTTTTTATCGTAAGTAAAACCTACTAGAATATTTCCAATTTTATTTTTTAAATCAGTAAGATTATTGCTCAAGCATAAAATAGCCATAATTTCTGATGCAGCGGTAATGTTAAATCCGTCTTGTCTTGTAACGCCATTTGCTTTTGCTCCCACACCAATAATAATTTCTCTTAAACTGCGGTCGTTCATGTCCATTACCCTTTTCCACAAAATAGATTTTGGGTCAAGTTTAATGGGATGATTTTCTATCTGCAAAACATTATCAATGATGGCTGCTAAAAAATTATTTGCTTTTTCAATGGCGCTAAAGTCTCCCGTAAAATGTAAATTAATATCTTCCATTGGCACCACTTGCGAATAGCCGCCACCTGCTGCACCACCTTTAATTCCAAATACTGGGCCAAGAGAAGGTTCACGTAAAACAGCAATAGATTTTTTGCCAATTTTATTTAATCCTTCGTTTAACCCAATAGACACTGTAGTTTTTCCCTCGCCGGCAGGAGTAGGAGTAAGTGCGGTTACTAAAATTAAATTTGAAGTCTTAATTATTTCTTCATTAATTAAATTGAGTGGAAGTTTTGCTTTGTATTTTCCAAAATATTCTAAATCATCTTCGGCAATACTAATTTTGTTTGCTACCTCTTTTATTGGGAGTATTTTTATACTTTTTGCAATTTCTATATCGGTCATATTTTTTATCAGAAAGAAAAACTTATTCAAATATACTTGTTGTTTTTGGTTAGAGAAAAACTTTTGCTTTTTGATAGTGATAAAGACAAAGTCTTTATTTTATACATCCTTTAAGTCAGGAGACTTAAAGGAACATTGCTAGTTTCTTAAAGTTTTCAAACTTTAAGAAAAAATAGGTTAAAGTCTTTTCTCCTATTTTCTTTTTCAAAATCCTATAGTTTTTTTGCTTTCCTCAAACATCATTTCTTCCTGATTAAAAATTTCGCTTAAGGTCATCTCATGGTTTATTATTTTATCAAAACCTAACTTTGCCGAAAGGGCTTGTGATTTTTGTGCCGAGAGTTTTTTAAATTCATACCTGGCAATTAATCTTCCCTTTCTTAATAAAGCAGAATCAATATTTTTTAAATTGGTATTAAACGTACAAACTATTTGAATTTTTAAACAATCAGAAAGCAATCCATCTGTAACATTCAGTAAATTGGCCAATACTCCATTTCTTCCTGAGTTTCTTGATTCTAAAATATCCTCGGCATCTTCTATAATTAACACGCTGTTTTTATTTTCTAGCATAAAGTCAATAAATGATGGATTTGCAATTTCTCGTGCTAAATCTGTAGGCATGTATATTAAATTTTTTTCTATATTTTGAATGAGGTGCCTTATGTATGATGTTTTGCCAGTGCCCGGAATCCCATGTAAAAGAACTAACCCTTTGTCGTTTTCTTTGTTTAACCTTTTTAAGATAATGTCATTAATTTCTAATAAATCATTGTTATAGTTTTCACTTAATTCTGTAAAAATAGAATCTATCTTTGTTTCTCTTAAACTAAGTTCTCCCATAGACTGTGTAACCAAGTGAACGTTTTCCTTTTTTGCAATTATCTTGCAACATGTTAGGATAATACGTTCTATATTTAGTACTGTTTTTAGATCAGCGCTTGGACTATAAATTAGTTCAATTCTTTTGTATCCTTTAAACGAAGGATTAAAATAGATTAAAATTTCAGGGGCGGGTTCAAAAACAACTTCGGCTAATTTATAATCGCAGTATTCCATTCTTAATTTTTCCTCACGATCGTTTTGTGTTTGAATTCCTTTTAATTCTTCCTGAAAAAGCTTTGTATTAACAAAAATGTTTTCCTCAATAATTTCTGCATGCGGATAAAACGCCTTCAGTTTAATTAAAAGCTCGGCATGAGTAATATTTTGATAAACTTTCTTGTTTCCAATTTTTTTGTATTTTTGATAAAAAAACAAATCAGGATTAATAAAATCCATTTGTTTGAACATTGGAGTAAAATCAGGAACTTTATTAAGTTTCATAGCTTTAATTTTTTCGAATACAAAATTCAACATACTCAGTGCAGTGTATATGCACTCAAAAAAATATAATTATGCCATTAAACAAAAATGCTTTTTACAGGTACTTAATTATTGATTCTTGTATAAATAACAGGCAAAATCCATATCCAAGTTTAGAAGAGCTAAAAGAGGCCATGAAGGAAACATTGGGCGAAGTAGCAGAAAGAACAATCAAGGCCGATCTTAAAGAAATGAGAGAAGGGCAGGCGTTACAATTTTATGCTCCAATTAAATTCTCAAAAGAAAGAAATGGTTATTATTACGAAGAACACAATTATACCATTGGTAAATTCATTAAATTGGGAATAAATGAATTAGATTCTTTAGAATTTGTAGGAAATATTCTAAGTGTATACAAAGAAACCGACTTATTTAAGCACTTTGAAGGAGCAATAGAAAAAATTAAAAATGATTTTAAATTTGTTATCAGTGATAAGAGTAATAACCAAACCATAATATTCCCAGATACTCCCAGTAAAGTCGAGGGTTTACAGAACATTCCCATTTTAATTAACTTTATTAGAAAAGCCAAAGCAATTGAGCTTACTTACGAGAAATTTAACAGTGAATCAAAGGTTCATGTTGTTTCTCCCTTGTTTTTAAAAGAATTTGACAAATGGTGGTATTTAATTTCTTATTGCCATCACAAAAAAGACATTATTACGTTTGGCTTGGATAGAATAAAATCAATTGAAGAAAGTGAACAGCCTTATAATTTCCTCCCGCCTAAAGAGAAATTAGCCATGTTTGATCACATTATAGGTATTACCACGCCACCGGTTAACAACGAAATTAAAAACATAAAACTACAAATTAATAAAGAGTACATTGGATACATTAAAAATAAAAAGAACCATCAATCACAACGTATTAGCGAGTTGCCCGATGGTAATTTTATTGTTGAGTACGATTTAGTTATTAATCAGGAATTGTATAACTGGATAGTAGGCTTAGGTGCAAACTGTAAAGTTCTAGAACCTCAGGTGTTGGTAGAAAAAATTAAAAGTATTTTTACTCACAGTTTAAATCAATACAACTAACTATAAATCAAAATACTTCATCAAAGAATTAAATCGTTCTCTTAGGTCTTCTTCTTGAGCACTTTCGTGGAAAGAGGCTTTAATTTTGTAGTTAAATCTTTCGAACGTTTGAAGGATGGACGATAATTCTATTCTATTAATTTTTATGGTTACCTCAAGCTTTGTAGAATCTGCTGGCGATGAAATATATAAACTTAAAATTTTAGCGTCGTTGGATTCTACAATTCTTGCTATTTCTGATAAGTAGTAATCGTTTACATTTAATTCTAAAACTATTAAGCCCCCATTTTCTTTCATGGAAGCCATTTCTGAAAGTTCTTCTAACAATTTAGAAAGAGTAATGGTTCCTAAAAATTTATCGTTGTTGTCTAAAACAGGAATTATTGAAAGTTTGTAGGTAGATACCAATTTTAATACATCGTAGAAATGTTGATTTTCGTTTACAAAAGGTTTTGGTAATGATAAACTGTGGGCACCAATTGGCTCATTGGGATTGTTTAAATCCAAAATATCTGCTTCTGAAATTAATCCTAAAAATTCTTCGTGATTTACAATTGGCAGGTGCATAACTCTAAATTCTTCCATCCATTGCAAGGCTCTTGTGCCAGTATCAGAAGTTTTTAGCGGCGGAATATCATCGGTAATTAAATCCTTTGCTAAAAATAAATGGTGATTGTGAATTAATGTTTCCAAAATATTTATTTTAGTTTATAAACGAAAACTTGTATTACTTTGTTGTGTAGTTTCGATAACTGGTAAAAGTTTCTGCATAAGTGGTCGTTTTTGCCAAATCTATAAAAATATTTGTTTAGTAATAAAATGAGTTATGACCAAGTTAAGTGTTAATATCAATAAAGTTGCCACATTAAGAAATGCAAGAGGAGGAAACGTTCCTGATTTGTTGAAGTTTGCAAGCGATTGTCAATCTTATGGAGCTCAAGGAATCACTGTTCATCCACGTCCCGACCAAAGACATGTAAAATATCAAGATGTAAGAGACTTAAAAAAAATTGTGAAAACTGAATTAAATGTAGAAGGATATCCCGATGAAAAATTTATTAATTTAGTTTTAGAGGTCAATCCTCATCAGGTTACCTTAGTGCCCGACCCACCAAATGCAATAACCTCAAATGCCGGCTGGGACATAGAAAAAAACTTTGAAAAGTTATTTGCCATTATCGAAAAGTTTAAACACCAACACATTAGAACTTCTGTTTTTGTTGGTACATCTCTTTCCAATTTAGAATTTGCAAAAAAATTAGGAACCGATAGAGTAGAATTTTACACCGAGCCTTACGCACAGAACTTTGAAAAGAATAGATTTGAAGCTGTAAGAGAATTTAGTGCTGCGGCAAATAAAGCAAATCAATTGGGTTTGGGTATAAATGCAGGTCACGATTTAAACAGCAAAAACCTAAATTTTTTCTATAAAAACATGCCCGGATTGTTGGAAGTTTCGATTGGTCATGCATTAATTAGCGATGCATTGTATTGGGGAATTGAAAATTCTATTCAAATTTATTTAAGACAATTAAAATAAGACAATGAAATTGCATTTTAGAAAAGTAGGAGAGGGTAAGCCTCTTTTAATTTTGCATGGCTTGTTTGGCTCTGCAGACAATTGGAATACATTGGCAAAAAAATTCTCAGAAGATTATTTAGTTTATGCTATTGATTTGAGAAATCACGGACTTTCTCCGCACAGTAGCGATTGGAATTACGAAATTATGACCAACGATGTGCTTGAATTAATTAACGGTGAAGGATTGACGAAGGTTAATATTATTGGTCATTCTATGGGCGGGAAGGTTGCCATGAATTTAGCATTTAAAAAACCTGAATTAATTGAAAATTTAATTGTAGTTGATATTGCGCCAAGATATTATCCACCGCATCACCAAGAAGTTATTGAAGCCATTTTAGCAGTGGATTTAAAAAATGCTTCAAGCAGAAAAGATGCTGAACTTTCGTTAAGAGAAAAAATAGGCAACGAAGCGGTTGTTCAGTTTCTTTTAAAAAACTTGTATTGGCAGGATATGCAAGATAAGAAGGTTCTTGCATGGAGAATGAATATAGAGGTAATTGCAAATAAAATTGAGGAAGTGGGCCAGGAGAATATTTTGCAAGAAACCGAAAACACAGGAAATATAAAAACAACTTTTATTAAAGGAGAACTGTCAAATTACATCAATCCATCCGACGAAACATTAATAAAAGAAATTTTTAAATCAGTAAATATTATAGAAATAAAAAATGCCGGTCATTGGGTGCAAGCAGAAAAACCGGAAGATTTTTACAGGATTATTTGTGAAATTTTAGATTAAATAATTAGGGTAGATACAAAAATTTATTTTTTTATTTTACTTTAAACTTTTTTCCAACTCTAATTCTTCTAAAACTTTTTTATTTAACATTATATTTAACTTTTCAGAGGTAGTATTAAAATAACGTTTGCTTCTGTATGCTCCCACCCAATTAATGCCTGAAAAACTGTTGCTTAAAAAAAGTTCATCTGCTCTTAACAAATCATTTGGTTTTATAGTGGTTTCATACACTTTTATTCCAACTGATAAAGCCATTTCAATTATATAACTTCTCATTACTCCATCCACACATGCTTCAACAATTGGTGGTGTATACAGCACGCCATTTACCGCTAAAAATAAATTTGAATTTAATGCTTCGGCAACATTAAATTGGTCGTTTTGCAAAATACAATTGTCCAAACCTTTTTCTTTTGCAAAAATTGCTCCCATTACATAGATAAGCGAATTGTTGGTTTTTGCATTAGATAAAAAATTAAGAGGTTTTCTTAAGTCTGAATACATATCCACAACCATTCCCTTGTAATTATAATCAAATTGATTGGTAAGTGTTGGCTCGGCTTCTATTAAAACATTTGTTGCTTCTTGGCTAGCAAAATAATGATTTCCTCCTTCCCTAAAAAATGTAATTCTTAGTTTGCCACCTTGTTCAATGCCATTTTTTTGAATACATAAATTTGCCCAATCTTCTATTTTCTCCACATTTAAACTGTCCATTTTTGGTAGCTTTAGTACTTGCGAATATTTTAAAATTCGCTGGATGTGCTTTTTCAGTAAAGGAACTTTTCCGTTTAAAATTCTTGCTGTTTCAAATAATCCATCGCCATATCTAAAAGCTCTATTGCTCACTAAAATAGGATTATTATCCATCGTAAATACTTCACCGTTAAAAATAAAGTAAGAATTTTTAAATTCAGTTTTTTGCATTTTTAATTTAACTTAATTAAAAAATCCATTACATCCACACCGTCTGCATAATCCATTAAACCAGGTTGTTGAGATTCTCCAAAATTTACACTATGCGTAAAATTAATGTTTTTATCACAAACTACACATTGAATTTTATCTGAATTGTCTCTTATTTTATTTTTTACCTCTTCTATATGCGAATAAAATTCATAAAACAAAACACCTATGGGAGAAGATAGACTCTCGTCTTCTTTTAACAGCAAAAAATTATTGTCGAGCAAAGGAACTGAATTCATTAGATACACTGCTCTGTTGTATTCGTAATTATTGCCATATTTATTATGGTTTATGATTTCTCCAAACTCAAAAATAGATTCAAAAAATTGGTTGAAATCATAATTTTGGGGAACAAATAATTTTGAAACGTTTCTGCAACCCAACCCAAAATAATTAAAAATATCTTTCGCTAAAAGTTTTAGTTCACGTTCACTTTCATTACCACTTAATATGGCAAGGGAATTTCTGTTTTTTCTTATTATATTTGGATATTTACTAAAATAATACTCAAAGTATCTTGCAGAATTATTGCTTCCTGTGGCAATGATGGCATCAATATTTTTTATTGCACCTTCAACAATTTCTATTCTATCTTTAAATTCAGGATTTATTTCAATGAGTGTTTTAATAACTAGTTTAAGTAGTATTTTATCGTCGCTGGAGGGTTTTATCAAGGCTTTGTTTCCCGAAACAAGCACACATAAAAAATCATGAAACCCTACCAAGGGAATATTTCCTGCCATAATTATAGCAACGGTTAAAGGAGATTCTGGAGCATTAAGTGTATAATTGTTTATCCAATTACTTAAATTCTCTTTGTTTAATAATTCAGCCCAAGCGCTTATGGCCTTTAAAACACTATCATTGGTGAACCATTGGTTTTCTTGTTTCACCAAATTAATTACTTCAATTAACTGAGTATTAAAACTACTTTTAGGATTTTTAAATTGTTCACCAAGAATTACAAAGTCATTTATTGATTCCTTTTCTATTATATTTTTTTTTGCTTCCAATCTTTACATTAATTTTGCAGGCGACAAAAATAACATAATAAAATTTTTTTATGGCAATTAAAATTACAGATGAATGCATAAATTGCGGTGCATGTGAACCAGAATGTCCAAACAACGCAATTTATGAGGGTGGCAATGAATGGAGATTTGCAGACGGCACAGCGCTAAAAGGTACAATTACAACTTTAAAAGGCGAAACTCTTGATGCAGAAACACCTGCTGCCCCTAAAGAAATGGATGTTTATTATATTGTAACCGACAAATGTACAGAGTGTGTTGGCTTTCACGATGAGCCACAATGTGCTGCAGTTTGTCCGGTAGACTGCTGCATTGACGATGAAAATGCCAGAGAATCTAAAGAAGCACTATTGGCAAAGAAAGAATTCATGCACCTTTAATTTTATTCACAACATCTTTTTTTTACTATGAAATACGCCAAAAACATTATCGAAACCATAGGAAATACTCCTTTAGTTAAAATAAACAACATTACTAAAGACATTCCTGCATTAGTTTTGGCAAAAATAGAAACCACCAACCCTGGCAATTCTATTAAAGACCGAATGGCGTTAAAAATGATTGAAGATGCCGAAAAAAGTGGAAAATTAAAACCAGGAGGAACCATTATTGAAGGTACCTCAGGAAATACAGGAATGGGTTTAGCAATTGCAGCCGTTATAAAAGGATACAAGTGTATTTTTACTTCCACCGACAAACAATCAAAAGAGAAGTTTGATGCATTAAGGGCTTTTGGGGCTGAGGTTATTGTGTGCCCCACCAATGTTGAACCTGAAGATCCACGATCATATTACAGTGTTAGTAGCAGATTAGAAAAGGAAGTGCCTAATTCTTGGAAGCCAAACCAATATGATAATCCTAGCAATGCACAAGCTCATTACGAAAGCACTGGTCCGGAAATTTGGGAGCAAACAGAAGGAAAAATTACTCATTTTGTAGTTGGTGTTGGAACAGGTGGAACTATAAGTGGTACAGCTAAATTTTTAAAAGAAAAAAATCCTAACATTAAAGTTTTAGGAATAGACACTTACGGTTCTGTTTTTAAAAAATACAAGGAAACTGGAATTTTTGACAAGAATGAAATTTATCCTTATGTAACGGAGGGCATTGGCGAAGATTTTCTTCCGCAGAATGTTGACTTTTCGTTGATAGATCATTTTGAAAAAGTTACCGATAAAGAGGCTGCCGTAATGACCAGAAGAATTGCAAAAGAAGAAGGTATTTTTGCAGGTAATTCTGCCGGTTCTGCAATGGCCGGAATTATCCAAATGAAAGATATGTTCAAAGAAGGTGATGTTGTTGTTGTAATTTTTCATGACCATGGCACCAGGTATTTGGGCAAAATGTTCAACGACGATTGGATGAGAGAGAAAGGCTATTTAGATAAAAAAGGATTAACCGCCAAAGACTTGGTTTCTACTAGAGGAAAAGAAAAACTAATTACCATTGAAGCTTCTGAAAATTTAAGCGAAGCCATTGCAATGATGAATAAATTAGATATTTCGCAAATTCCCGTAACCAACGATAAAAGAATAGTGGGTTCATTAAATGAGTCTGAATTGTTTTCTCAAATTGTAAAAAACCCTGATATTACAAAGCAAACTATATCCGAAGTTATGCAGCCGGCATTTTCTTTTGCTGATGTTTCTACTCCTTTAGATTTATTGTCCACAATGATTACGCCAACAAACCCTGCGGTTTTAGTAAGAGATTTTAAAACTGACGAAACATTTATCATTACTCGTCACGATATTATTCAAGCACTAACAAAATAAAAAATGGACATAAAGGTTACTGACCAATTGCAAAGGGAAGTAAACTTACCTTTTTATCCAAAGAGAATTATCTCACTTGTTCCCTCTCAAACAGAACTTTTGTTTGATTTAGGTTTAGGTGAAAGAGTTATTGGTATTACAAAATTTTGTATTCATCCAAACGAATGGTTTAGAAACAAAGTTAGAATTGGAGGAACAAAAAATTTAAATCTTAGTTTAATAGAAGAACTACAGCCCGATTTAATAATTGGAAACAAGGAAGAAAATTCCAAATCTGATATAGAATTTTTAGAAAAAAAATTTCCTGTTTGGATGAGTGATATTGTTTCCCTGGAGGATTCTTTGGATGCAATCAAAAAAATAGGTGCAATAACAAATTCACAAACTAAATCAGAATGTATTTGCCTAAATATTTTAAGCAAGAGCGAAAAATTTATTTCAAGCAACGTTAAACTAAGTGGTACATTTTTATATCTAATTTGGTACAATCCAATTATGGTAGCAGGAGAAAATACATTCATTAATTCTATGTGTAAATTTTTAGGATTAAACAATTGTATAAATCAGAATCGTTATCCAGAAATTATGTTATCTGAGCTTAATAACTTTCATCCAACTTATGTTTTTCTTTCATCAGAACCATTTCCATTTAAAGAAAAACATGTTAAAGAAATTCAGAATTATTTTCCTAATTCCAAGATTTTACTTGTTGATGGTGAATTTTTTAGTTGGTATGGATCAAGATTATTGCAATCTTTTAAGTACTTTTCGGAATTAATAACTGCAATAAAAAATTAAGTTGATTTTAAAAAAGTACATATCTAGTAAAGCAATAATTTGCAACACAGTACTTTTATTTAGTTTATTGATACTACTTTTTACTCCAGAAACAAAAGCACAAAAGGTGGCAGTAGTACTTAGTGGCGGTGGAGCCGATGGACTTTCGCACATTGGAGTTTTAAAATCTTTGGAGCAAAATCACATTCCCATAGATTATATTGCAGGAACCTCAATGGGTGCATTAGTTGGTGGTTTGTATGCTGCCGGTTATTCTATTGCAGAGATAGAGGCATTTGCAAAATCAGAAAAATTTCAGTTGAATGCAAGAGGAGATATAGAAGAAAAGTATGTTTATTTTTTTAAGAAAAAATCACCTGATGCCTCTTGGATAAATTTTAAATTTTCGCCCGATACCATTTTAAGAACATCAATTCCTACCAACTTAGTTAGTCCGGTTCCAATTGATTTTAACATGATGGAATTGTTTTCAAATGCCACAGCAAGTTCAAAAAATAATTTCGATTCTTTATTTATTCCATTTAGGTGCGTAGCTACCGATATAACAAGCAAATCAACAAAAGTTTTTTCCACTGGTAATTTAGGACAATCCATTAGAGCATCACTATCTTATCCGTTTTATCTTAAACCATTAAATATAGACAATCATCTGTTTTTTGATGGAGGATTGTATAATAACTTCCCTATTGACATTGCCGACAAAGAATTTTTGCCCGATATTATTATAGGCAGCACAGTTTCTGAAAATATTCAAAATCCTAGCGAAGATGATATTTTGTCGCAATTAAAAAGTATGGTAATTGATAGAAAACCAATAAATAAAATAAATGCTCAACTCATCTTAATTGAACCAAGTCCAAACGAAACCTCCTTGTTTAATTTTAGTCAAACACCCTATTTAATTGATAAAGGATACGAAGCCACTGAATTAAAAATGCAAGAAATTTTGCAAAAAGTAAAAAGACGAGTAGATGGTTTTGAATTGTTTTGTAAACGTGAACAATTTAAACACGCCAGCAACAGGTTAATATTTGAAGAACTTAACATTACTGGAATAAAAAAATCTCAATCAAAATATGTGAGAAGGTTGCTATTGAAGAGAGGAAAATTAATTTCTATAGACGAACTAAGACCAAAGTATTTTAGGCTATCTGCAGATGAAAAAATCAACCAAATTTATCCCACCGCAACATTAAATCCGCAAACAGGGTATTACAAGTTAAATCTAAAAATTAAAAAAGAGAAAGATGTTTTTATAGCATTTGGTGGAAACTTTTCATCAAGGCCAATTAACGCTGCATACATTGGCGCTCAATATAATTATTTAGGAAATTTTGCCACAACAATTTCTGCAAATTCTTATTTTGGAAAATTCTACGGCTCTTATCAAGTAAAGGCAAAATTTGATATCCCATTTTCATTGCCATTTTATACCGAGCTTAGTTTTACAAGAAATAGATTTGATTTTTTTAGAAGTGCAACCACATTTTTTGAAGATGTTAAACCAAGTTATTTGGTGCAAAACGAAAATTTTGGAAGTTTAGAGTTTGCTCTGCCTGTAAAAAATAAGTCAAGAATTTTGGCCGGAACTTCTTATGCCAACATGTACGACGAGTATTATCAAAACAGATCATTTAAATCTTCTGATACCTCAGATATTACTAGTTTTGATAACTATTCTGTTTATTTTGGTTTTGAGAGAAATACTTTAAATAAAAAGCAATATGCAAACTCTGGCACGTACTTGGGTTTTAGAGCAAGGTATTTAGTAGGTAAGCAAATTAACACCCCCGGTTCTACTTCAAACGAGAACAGCATTGACGTATTTTCCAAATTTCACACATGGTATCAATTTAAATTTACTTACGAAACATATTACAAACGCAGAGGAAAAATTAGATTAGGAGTGTTTACAGAAGCAGTAGTTTCTGATCAAGATTTTTTTAATAATTATACAGCAACAATTTTGGCAAGTCCTTTTTTTGCTCCAATACCAGAAAGTAAAACCAGGTTTATTCCCAAATTCCGAACTCACAATTATGCTGCATTTGGTTTAAGAAATGTAATTAACATTTTTAAAACTTTAGATTTTAGACTAGAAGGTTTTGCCTTTCAACCTTACAAAGAAATTTTGCAGAACGATGAAAAACAAGCGTTTTACGGACAACCATTCAGCAAACTTTATTTTGTTGCAAGTTCGTCAATTGTTTATCACAGCCCTGTTGGGCCGTTAAGTTTAAGTTTTAATTACTTTGATCAGGAACCAAGTTTAAATAAGGCAGGAGTACTTGCCAATAAGCCCGTGTATGGAGTTTTGTTTTCTTTTGGATATATATTATTTAACAAAAGAGCATTAGAATAATAAATACTTTTTGTAAATTTGTTGTCGATAAACTCAAAAAAACTATAAAAATGAAAAAATTATCAATTCTATTTGTATTCGCTGCTTTAAGTTTAAGCACTGTTTCTTTTGCTGGCGACAAAGACAAAGAAAAATCATGTGCAAAAGATAAAAAATCTTGTTGCAAAGCCGGAGGTTCAGAAAAAGCTTGTGCTAAAGGTTCTGAAGCAAAATCTTGTCATGATAAAGACAGCAAGTCTTCTAACGAAGCTGCTCCTAAAAAGTAATTTAATACGCTACAATTAAAAGCCGGCTTTGCCGGCTTTTTTTTTTGAAAAAATAATCCATACAACGATTTGATGAATAAGATAGCTCAAACAAAATTCCCAGTTTCTAAAATAATTTCAAAACGATGGAGCCCACGTGCCTTCAGTGACACACTTGTTACAAAAAATGAAGTACTTACTTTACTAGAGGCAGCTTCTTGGGCACCAAGTGCAAGCAATGAACAGCCTTGGCACTTTTATTTTGCACTAAAAAATACTGATGGTTTTAGTCTCATTCTTAACGGATTGGAAGAAGGTAATAAAGTGTGGGCCCAAAATTCTTCTGCATTAATCGTTTGTTGTGTAAGAAAAATAAGCGAGAAAACAGGCAAAGAAAATAAATGGGCAAACCACGACCTTGGATTGGCAAATGCCACATTACTTTATCAGGCAACGGAAATGGACATTTATTGCCATGCAATGGCAGGTTTTAATGGTGATGAGTTAATTAAGAATTTAAACATTGAATCCGTTTATGAACCAATGGTGGTTATAGCACTTGGACACCTAGGAAATGCAGATGACTTAGAAGAGCCACTAAAATCTAGAGAAAAATTACAAAGGAGCAGAAAATATCTAGAAGAAATACTTACTGAAGTGTAAAACAGCCAAAAATTAGAAGACTAAACAACTAAGATAAAAGTTTTTGTCTTAGAATAAATTCTAATTGTTCGTTGTTCAACAATAATTTTTCTTGCATTTCAACACGTTCTTTTTTCAGTTGATAAATTTGGGCAGCCAAAATAATGGTTTCTTTAAGTTCATCATGATTCCACGGTTTTTGCATGTATTTATAAATTTGCCCTCTATTTACAGCATCTTTTAAGGCATCAATATCAGAAAATCCTGTAAGCAAAATTCTCATTTGATCAGGAAATTTTTGTACGGCCTCTGCAAGTAATTCCGTACCCAAAACCTCTGGCATTCTTTGGTCTGTAATTAATACTGGAATTTCTCGTTCTTCTAGAATTTTCAGACCTTCTGGGGCAGAACTTGCTGTATATATTTCAAAATCTCTTCTGTATCCTGCTCTAAATGCATTCAAATTGTTATCTTCATCGTCAACATAAAGCACTACAGGTTTGATATTATTATCCATAAATTTATTTTTTGATGGTTTATTAAAAACTCATAGTTAGTAAATACGTTCAAAAATAGAATTTTATTTTGTTTTATTTATTTTTTTTACAAAAAAAATTAGGATTGTTTACTTAATAAACTTTCTTTGCATAATAAAAACTAACAAAATCGGCCGCTAAATGTCATTAAACGTAAGTAAGATAGTAAAAAAAACAGAGCAATTAATAAGCACAGAAAGTTCGTATGTGCCTCTGTTTTTTTATCCAAAAAACGATATTGACCAAATCAAAATAAATCAACTTTTAGATGATGACTCTGTTGTTGTTCACGATGAAATAAGGGGTCAGCTATCAGAGCTAATAAAATGCCAAAACCCTTCAAGAAAATTTTCAGCATCAGATTTAGAAAACGAAATTAATAAGAAACTTGGTGGTGATTCAATTTATGAATATGGAATTTGGGTATATTACCCTTGGTCAAACAAATTAATACATATTTTAGATAAAGTAGAATTTATTGATGTAAGAACCAGCCGAAATCAATACAAAATAACTTTGCATGAAAGAGAAATATTAGCGCAGAAAAAAATTGGTGTAATTGGGCTTTCAGTGGGGCAATCAGTATCTGTTACATTAGCAATGGAAAGAGTTTGCGGTGAATTACGATTGGCAGATTTTGATACCCTAGAATTAACAAACTTAAATAGAATAAGAACTGGTTTGCAGAATCTTGGTCTTTCTAAATGCATATCTGTTGCAAGAGAAATTTCTGAAATAGATCCATTTATTACAATAAAATGCTTTACCCAAGGATTAAATGAAGAAAACATGGATTCGTTTTTTTTAGATGGAGGGAAATTGGATTTATTGGTGGAAGAATCAGATGGATTAGACATAAAAATTTTGAGCCGATACAAAGCCAAGGAATTAAAAGTGCCGGTTATAATGGAAGCCAGTGACAGGTGTATGCTAGATATAGAAAGATTTGACTTGCATCCGCAAAGACCTGTTCTTCATGGGTTATTAGAAAATTTAGACATTGCAAAATTAAAAACCTTAAAAACCAACGAAGACAAAATTCCTTACATGTTGGATATTGTAGGCATAGATACCATTAGCACCAGAGCTAAGGCATCTATGATGGAAATTGGTGAAACTATTTCTACATGGCCTCAATTGGCATCTGCCGTAACGTTGGGCGGAGGAATTACCGCAGATGTTAGTAGAAGGGTATTGCTCAATTATTACACCGGATCCGGAAGATTTTACATTGATGTGGAGGACATAATAAAAAATGATAACACAAATGTGAATGAAAGTAATTTTGTGTTTAAGAATAATTTTAATGCCTCTATCGAAGAAGAGATTATTGATTTTATTAAATCTGATGCTCAGATTGTTAGTGATGAATCAATTGAGCTTGATAAGAAATTAATTACCGAATTAGTTTTGGATGCCACCAAAGCCCCTTCAGGTGGAAATGCACAGCCATGGATTTGGTACCACAAAGGAAAAAAGTTATACCTTTTGCAAGACGTACTGCGTTCATCACCTCTTTTAGATTATGATAGAATGGCTTCGAGAGTAGCTTTAGGTGCCGCAATAGAAAACTTAATTCTATCTGCACAAAACAATAATTTAAACATTAAAATTAATTATTTCCCCAACCAAGCCGATAAAAATTTAGTGGCATCATTTGAATTTTTTGAGACAAATTATTCTTCCACAGAAATTGAAAAAAAATTTAGTTCAAATCTTTATTCGTTAATTAACTTAAGGTTAACTAACAGAAACATCGAAAATAGAATTGAAATTCCAACTGAAGAACTAGCAGAGTTAGCAAATGTTGCCAATGAAATTGAGGGCTGTGAACTAAAAATTATTACCGATTTAAATAAAATAAATGAACTTGGAAGCATAATAGCCGAAGTAGAAAAATTGCGAATTATGCATGACGAAGGCCATAAAAATTTTTTAGATGAAATTAGATGGACACCCCAAGAAAATTTAAAAACCAAAGATGGTATTGATATAGAAACTTGCGATCTTACAATTGCTGAATTAACCGGATTTAAAATGGCAAAAGATAAAAAGGTTATTCAGTATTTAAACCAGTGGAAAGGTGGAACTGCATTTGAAAAATTATCAAAAAAATCAACTGCCGGTGCATCTGCCCTTGGGTTAATAACTATGCCAACTTATTCAAAAGAATCTGTTGTTGATGGAGGAAGGGCAATGGAAAAAGTTTGGATAAAAGCAAATGGCTTAGGCATTGCGTTTCAACCTCAATCTCCTGCCACATTTTTATTTGCAAGGCTCATTCACGGCCATGGTGAGGGATTAGACGATAATATGTTAGAAAGACTACCAATGTTAAGAAAGAAATACAAAGAAATTTGGAACATTGAAAATGATAATATGGGAGAGATATTTTTATTCCGATTATTTAAAGGTGCAAAACCTGTTGTAAATTCGCTAAGAAGAGATATAAATGAAGTTTTAATATTTGTTTAGAAACAAATGATAAAAATTAGAGCATTTAGAGCAATAGATGAACCAGAAGCTTGTTTGCGTTATGCAAGTGAACATAGAAAGGTGCTCGAAGGGTTTAATTTATCTAATATAACCACCAATAAATCCGATTGGGCCGACGATCCATATGTTTTTGTAATAACTGCCGAATCCGAAAAAACAGGAAATCTTCTTGGAGGAATTAGAATACAAATTTCCGACGGCCAGCAACCACTTCCTGTTGAAGAAGCCGTTACACATTTTGACCCAAAGATTGTGGAGCTGGTTAAAAATTACAGAATTAATGGAGGTACATGCGAGTTGTGTGGGTTGTGGAACAGCAGAGAAGAAGCCCCTCAAATGGGAATTACGCTTATGCTGGTTATAGCAGGAATTGCAATTGCAAATCAACTTCCAATAAACTCAATGTTTACCATTGTGGCTCACTACACATTAAAAATAGCATTGCAGGTTGGTTATAAAATTGAAAGAGGAATTGGTAATAATGGCGAGTTTATTTATCCAAATTCTAATTTTGTGGCAAGGGTTCTAACCATGAATCCATTTACTTTAGACAGAGTATATCAAAATTACAAAACAAGAATTTTATATTTAAGGGAAAATCCACTTATAGATAAATATGAACTTACTGCCAAAGGCGAAGAGGTTTTAGTTAAATACAATTTAATTTTACCCAACACAAAATTCTGATGAATGAAAAAAAATTATTTATTATTTTTATTTCTTTTCGTTAATTTATTTTCTGCACTAGCTAAAGATGCATTTGTAATTCCCAAAGACTTTTCTACTAAAATAATTGGAGAAAATTTATCTATCTTAAATGACAAGGATGGCAAACTAGATTATCAAGAAATTTACAAGTCAAAAAAATTTATTCCTTGTAAAAATAAAGTCCCTAATTTAGGTTTTACGGAGGGTAACTTTTGGATAAAGTTTAAATTAAAAAACGATTCAAACAGAGATTCTAATTTTATAATACAAATTAATCAATCTGTAATTGATGAGTTGCAGTTATTTGAGTTGAATGAAAATGGAGTATTAATTGAACAAAAAACGCTTGGAGAGCTCATTAGTTTTGAAGAGAGAAAATACAAAGACCAGTATTTATTGTTTGACACTAAGCTCAACAGTAATCAAGAAAAACATTATTTAATACGAGTAAAAAGTGGTGAACAAGTATTAATGCCTGTGCAAGTGGGCAACATTTCTAACACTCTTGAACGAAATAGAAAAAGAGACTTACTGTTTGGAATTTATTTTGGGGTTATCTTGGTAATGATGGCTTATAATTTATTTATCTTCTTTACCGTAAAAGATAAAAGCTATTTGTACTATGTTGTATATATTTTCTTTGTAGGTTTTACTCAGGCAGTTTTGGAAGGCTATGCATTAAAATTTATTTGGACAGATAATTTTTGGCTCTCCTCACGAAGTGTATATTACTCTACAACTTTTGTTTGTTTGTCGTCTATAGAATTTTTAAGATTTTTTTTACACACAAAAGAATTTACGCCCAAATTAGATAAATTTAAAAACTTTATTTTTGCACTTTTTTTACTCTGTATAGTTGCTAATACCTATAAAGTAAATGCCTTTTCTCATCAAATTACGCAAGCAGCGGTAGGCATAGTTTCTATATACATTTTTGTAACCTCCTTAATTATTTACAGAAAAGGTTATCCTCCCGCAAAATTTTTCTTTTTAGCTTGGATTGTTTTGGTAATAGGCGTTTTTGTTTTTGTGCTAAAAGATGCCGGAATAATTGAAGCAAATATTTTTACCACCTATGCATTGCAATTTGGTTCAGTTGTTGAAGTTATTTTGCTTTCGTTTGCACTAGCCGACAGGATAAATATTCTTAAAAGGGAAAAAGAAGAATCACAAGCAAATGCATTAGAAGCACTAAAGCAAAATGAGATTTTAATTAAAGAACAAAACATTGTGCTAGAAAGAAAGGTTACTGAGCGAACAGTAGAATTGGAAAAGGCAAATGTTGAAATAAATCTTGCACTAAATAATTTAAAGGAAACTCAGGCACAATTGGTTGATGCAGAAAAGATGGCTTCGCTTGGTCAGTTAACGGCAGGCATAGCTCATGAAATAAACAATCCAATAAATTTTGTTAGTGCAAACGTAAAGCCACTTAAGTTAGATGTAGAAGACATTCTTAGCGTGATTAAGAAGTACGAAGAGTTAGAAGGAAGTAAAAATCTTGAAAAAGATTTGTTAGCAATTAAAGAGTATAAAAATAGTATAGATTTAGAATATGTAAAAGAAGAAGTAGATATTTTACTTTCAGGAATTGAAGACGGTGCAAAACGTACAGCCGAAATCGTTACTGGACTAAAGAATTTTTCTCGTCTTGATGAAACAGATATTAAACAGGCCAATATTAACGAAGGCATTGAAAGCACTCTGGTATTATTAAAAAATTTACTCACTCCAAATATCAAAGTTATAAAAGAGCTTGGCGATTTGCCACTTATTGAGTGTTTGCCAGGTAAGTTAAATCAAGTTTTTATGAACCTTTTTAGCAATGCCTTGTATGCAATAAAAAAGAAAGGTTTAGAATTTGATCAATTTTTAAAAATCACAACTTTAGAAACAGCAGATAATGTAATTTTAGTTGTAGAGGATTCTGGAATTGGAATGAGCGAACAAGTAAAACATAAAATATTTGAACCATTTTTTACTACTAAAGATGTAGGGGAGGGAACAGGACTAGGAATGTCTATAGTATTTAAAATTATAGAAACACACCAAGCCAAAATTGAAGTAGAATCTACAGAAGGAGTTGGAACAAAAATTAGTATAATTCTAAAAAAACATTTAAAATTACATTCTAATAATTAAAAGAGATTTTGCAAACAGATAAAATTAAAATTCTTTACGTAGACGATGAAGAGAACAATTTAAATTCATTTAAGTCTTTTTTTAGAAAGTATTATGAAGTTTACATTGCAAAAAATGCTGCAGATGCTTTAAGAATTATTGAAACCGTTCCTGTTGAAATTATTCTTTCTGACCAAAGAATGCCTGCCATAACAGGTGTTGAATTTTTAGAAAAAACACTTCCGTTTTGCCCAAATAGTGTAAGAATTTTAATCACAGGTCAATCGGATATCGACGTAGTTATTGATGCCATTAACCGAGGACAAGTTTTTAAATACATTCAAAAACCTTGGGACTGGGAAAAACTATCTTTGATATTAGAAAATGCAAGCCAAATTTTTCTTTCTAAAAAAGAGATTAATTCAAAAAATACTGAGCTACAAAAATTAAACGACGAACTAAATAAGTTTGTTTACAGTGTTTCGCATGATTTGCGTTCTCCACTTATGTCAATATTGGGCGTATTAGAACTTTCAAAAATGGAAAATGATAGTTTTAATCCAACATACACAAAGATAATTGAAGATTGTGTTTTAAAATTAGATGCCTATTTAAGAAATATTATAGACTACTACATCAATTCAAAGTCAGGTGAATTACTTGAGGACATTAACTTTCAAGAATTAATAAACGATATTTTAAAATCACAAAATAAAATAGACGATGGAGTATTTATTGAAACTAATGTAAAGCAAAGTGAAGAATTTATAGGAGATTTATTTAGAATAAAAGTAATTTTAAGTAACTTAATTTCTAATGCAATAAAGTTTAAAAATCCAGAAAATACTGAGCATAAAATTCTAATAATTATAAACGCAAATCAAAAATCTGTTTACATAACTATTACAGATAATGGCATTGGTATTTTACAAGAACATTTAGAACATATTTTTAAAATGTTTTTTAGAACACTTACTGCCAATGAAAAGCAAGGCAGTGGTATTGGTCTTTATATTGTGAAAGAAGCACTAGAAAAAATTGGAGGTACAATAGAAGTGGCCTCTTCTTTGGAAACCGGAACATCGTTTAAAATATTTATACCAAACAAGGTAAATAATAAGTAATGAAACCCATAAATATCTTACTTGTAGACGACTCTGATATTGATTTATTTATACACCAAACATTTTTAAGTAAATGCGAATGGGTAAATTCAGTCATCCCATTTAACTCTGCTAATTGGGCATTAGCTTATTTGGCAGATTGTAGCTTATCTAATTGGCCTGATTTAATTTTGTTAGATATTCAAATGCCAATTATGAATGGATTTGAGTTCCTCTCAAAGTTTAATTATTTTGAAGAAGAGTTTATAAATAAATGCAAAGTAGTTATGGTTTCGTCGTCATTAGATTTTGGAGATAATTCCCGGGCAAGAGCAAATTCTATTGCATTAGATCTTTTGCCAAAACCATTAAATACTGCCCAACTTTTTGAAATTATTAAAGAAAAATATTAGGCATTTAATTTCTAATTATTTTTAGTCCATTCCTAATTCTTTGTAGAGAAACTTACTTTCGAGAATGTGTTTATCCATAGCTTCTTCGTAAGTATTTTCTGCTCCATAATGGCCTGCATTTTTTTCTAAAAAAAATAAAATTGGATTTTTTTGACGCTCTCTGTTTTGCATCAATGCTGCGAACTTTGCTTGATTTATAAACGGAACTCTTTCATCGTTTTCTGAGGCATAAATAAATAATGATGGATAGTTTATGGAATCTTTAATGTTGTAATAGGGATTGTATTTTACTAAACTATCCAATTCATTTTGGTTTCTAAAATCGCCATATTCGTTATTCTGAAAAATAGATTTAGTTTTTAATAGCAAATTTAATATGTCTAAGGGTGCAGCATTGCAGATTGCTGCTTTAAACAATTTTGGCTCTAGGGAATATGCCACTCCAACAACTAAACCTCCATGTGAGCCGCCTTTTATGGCTAGTTTATTTGGATTTGTATACCCACTGTCCACTAAAAATTTTGCAACAGAAATAAAATCGTTAAATGTGTTTGATTTATTTATTCCGGAACCTTGTTTGTGCCAATCTTCTCCTAATTCACCACCACCTCTTATGTAAGCACGAACATAAACACCTCCTCTTTCTATAAAATCTACAATAGGCGAACTAAATTCATTTTCATAACTTATTCCATAGCCTCCGTAACTTTCTAATAAAGTTGGAGATCCACTAAGAACTGTTTCTTTCTTTTTGCAAATTATTATTGGAATTTTTTTGCTGTCCTTTGCTTCAATTTCTTTGTAATTGTATTCTATGTTTTTGAAATCAAAATTTACAAGTATGTTTGCCACTGCGGCGTATTTTTCTTTTTTATAATTGTATTCATAAGTAATATAAGGATAGAGTATAGAACCTAAATCAAAGTAAAAACTCTCTGCATCTCTAAATCCTTGGATATTACTAATTGAATAACCTAATGGTAAATTTATCCCTGAGGCTAGTTCTCCTGACAAGTTAAAAATTCTAAGCAAGCTGTTTGGTCCCTTTTTGTATGAGGCAACTATATGAGAATTAAAAATCTTTACTAGACTCAATAATTCATTTTCTTGCACTGGAATTGCCAAATTCCATGTTTTAGGATTTGAAGGTTTGATGAAAAATAAACAATTTGTGGAGTTATCCTTTTTACAAGTAAAATAAATTAATGTGTCATTTGCGTCAATAAAATCAATATCTCCTTGATGTTTTATAATTAAGGGTAAAAATATTTTTTCACTTGATTTTAAATTTAAATAATAAACATTTTGAAGTTTTGTAGCTAAGTTGTTTTGTGTTACAATTAAATAATTTTGATTGTTTACAACTTTAAAATTGAATACTGCACTTTTTACTTTTTTACTAGAAAAAATTATTGAATCCTTTTCTTGATTGGTAAACAATTGATGGTAAAATATTTTTTGAGAATTTTCTTTTTTGTAAAAAAATCCATCTTTATACCATTGCACTTCATCGGATGAAATAGTGTCTAAAACTTCTGGCAAATGTTTGTTTTCTTTTAAATCAAAAACTTTAATTTTTAATTGCTCACTTCCATTTGTTGCATAAGAATAAGCTAAGTATTCGTTGTTGGCTGAAACTTGCATTGTTCTAATATTTGCAAACTTCCCTTTCTCTAAAACTATATCATCATTTGTAATTATTGGCGTAACGCTTTTGCTAAGTGATTTTTTACAATAAATTCCCAATCCATCGGAACCATACATTACAGTAAAATACCTATCACCTAACAGCAAGAAATTTTTACTTTCAAAACTATTTATTTTGTTAAATCTCTCCCTGATTGAAGGTGTTTGGTTCATGTATTTTTTAAAGAATGTTTCTTGTTCCTTTAACCATTTTTTTGAAATCTCATTTGTATGCTCTAGCTCAAAAAACTCATCGTTTATCAATTTGTTTCCCAAAGTA
>JBAXQC010000021.1:0-38406 GCA_037131955.1 Bacteroidota bacterium | reverse complement strand
TAAACATGCAAGGTTTGCAAATTCTGGATCACTGATAAATGATTTAATTTTCAAGGAATTTGTTTGAATGTAGAAGTTAATTCAGTGGTATTGATATTTCCTGTTCTTAACTAAATAATTTTAGGAGGATGTCCGAAGATGGTTGCCAATTCGTGAAAATCAGCGTCAAAAGTAACTATTGTAAATCCATTGTTTTTGGCATATTGCCATATTTCGCGGTCGGTTTTATTTTCAAGTGCAAGTTCTTTTACTTGCTTGCAATCTTCAAAAATAGATGTAAGGTTTACTGCGACTTTGTAAGAAATATTTTGGTCGAGCAACAATTTCATGAAGCATTCAATAATTTTTGCTCTCTATCTGCAGCATAAGCAAAAACGGCATTTATCTCTTCCACTCCCAATTCAGGGAAATCGTCTATAATTTCTTGCAACGACATTCCCGAAGCAAACAGCGAAAGAACATCATATACCGAAATTCGTGTTCCTTTAATAGTGGGTTTTCCAAATCTAATTGTTGGGTCGATGGTTATTATTTCGGAATAATGTTTCATATTTTGAATTTAAAAATTTAGCAAATCGTTTATTACAAAAAAGCTTACAACAAATTTAAGGAATAATTTTTCAGATTGTTTTTTTGAAGCAAATAATTGATCTTGTAACTTTAAAATAATTTTTACTCATAACACTTTTAAACTAAAACTTTATTAAATTTGATTTAAAATTTTTTTTTATAAAAAAACTTATTCTCCTCTTTTTAGTGCTTGCTTTAAAATTTATACCTGCAAAAGCACAATGGGTAACGATACCTGATGCAAATTTTGCAACCTGGCTTAATACAAATTACCCGAGTTTTATGAATGGGAATAAGATAGATACTGCGTTCAGTGCAATTGTGAATGCAATAACAATGGAAGAATAATATTTCAGCAATGGATAATTATAACAAAAAACCTTACATTTGATACACTAAAAAATAATACAAATGGACACACTATCCATAGCAAAGGAATTAGAACAATTACCCAATAATTTAAAACAAGAAGTGTTTGATTTTATAGCTTTTTTGAAAAGCAAAAAAATAAGTAGTTCAAAAAACAAAACACCCAAATTTGGTTCGCTAAAAGGTAAAATAAAAATGCACCCAAACTTTGATGAACCTATGCAAGAATTTAACGATTATGTGTAATGAATGTTATTTTAGATATTGACTATGAGTAAACTATAAAAATTAGAAAATGTAAAAAAACCTAACATGAAAAATACTTCAAAAAATCTTATGGTAATGCTTATTCTTTTGGTTTTTTTTCAATCAATAAAAGCAACAACCCCTTTGGTAAGTTTGAGACACCAAAATCTTGGAAAAAAAATAACAAATAGTCATTCATACATTAATTCAAACTCTCAAACTGCAACTAATGCAAACAATCAATCTCGTTGGTATAATTATGGTGAAACAATGAATGATTTTTTTCAAGGAACTTCTATGATCACTTTTAACTATTTATTTCCAGATTCAAATATAACAGCAGAATTTGGTACAGAATATGACCAGCCTTTTGTACACATGCTTGGAGATGTACTAGATGTAAAAAGCCAGTTTTTTAATGACTCTATTACTTATCCTCAAGGCGACTATTTGCATCTAGGAGCATCCGACACCTATAAATTGGACTCTATTAAATTTTTATTCGTATATACAAGAAATATTAATGTGACAGATTCACTGATTTTTGAAATCGGTATAAATAATACAAATACCCAATTGCCAACCGAACATTTCATTGGTCAAATTGCAAATTATGGATATGATACCACTTATTTTAAGCTTTTAAAATATACACAGTCAAATCACAAATTAAATTGGAGTTCTGTTGGTGGTGCATCAAAATGGCGATTTGCCATTGCACTTACAAATGCAACAATTGAAGATACTTTGGAGACTGGATTCTCCGTAGTTTCTTTTCCTACCTCAGCATTACCTCCTATTTTGCCCGGCAAACTTGTTGCATCTACTGTATCTTTTAAGCCAGGATATAGCTATAATTTAAACGATACAATAAATTCTAAAAACTTTGTAACCTTTTGTTCCCACGAAGAGCAAGATAGTAATTTTCCAATCTATACTCCTAATGATTATAATCAATCTTATATTATTAATAGAGGTGTAAGATATAATATTGATCCCAATTGGAATGGACTGTTTTTACCAGCCATAGCATTTACTAGTTCTTATTCATTTGAACACCACTTAATATATTATAAAATTAGTTCATTTTGTTCAGACAGTATAAATGCAAATAGCTCCATTTACTGTCAAGGGATTCCAAATATAACGGGTTTGGTTTATACTGATTTAAACAACAATTGTAATTACGATAATACAGATTTGCCTGCTAATAATATTGCAGTAAAATTATTTGATAATCAAAACAATTTACTTGAAATGGTAAATACAGTAAATGGGGTATATAATTTTTCTCCTTTTATAGCAGGTACTTATCAAATAAAAATTGAGGATAATTTATATCCGTTTTCATTAAGTTGCGGTCAATCTAACACACAAACCGTTGTTTTAGATTCTGCAAACCAAACCATATCAAATATTAATTTCCCTGTTGTTTGCGATTCCCTTAATGATGTTAAGATTCATTCTGTAGCCACTCTAGGTTGGGTTTTCCCGGGACAAACACATATACTTAATACCAATGTTTCCAACAATTTTAATTGGTATAATTTGCAATGTGATACAAATACTTATTCAGGAACAGTTACTATTCAAGTAAACGGCCCGGTTTCTTTTGTTGCAGCAACTGCAGGTGCTTTAACGCCAACAGTTAGTGGCAATACTTTTACTTATAGTATTTCTGATTTTAATACTTTAAATCCAACTTCTTTTGGATTGAGTTTATTGACCGACACCACTGCACAAGCCAATGACCAAATATGTGTACATGTAGAAATTTCTCCCAATCCAATAGATGCTGATACCACCAACAACGTTTATGATTTTTGTTACAATGTGGTAAATTCTTACGACCCAAACATGAAGGAAGTATATCCGGTAAATGTATTGCCGGGTTATGACGATTGGTTCACGTATACCATTCACTTCCAAAACACAGGCAATGCACCTGCTTTTAATATTCGTTTAAGAGATACCTTAGATACACAGTTAGATTTGAATACGTTTGAAGTATTGGGTTATTCTCATCCTGCAAATGTTGGCATAAGCGGAAACATATTAACCGTTAGGTTCAACAACATTATGTTGCCCGATAGCACTAGCGATTACGAAGGAAGTATGGGTTATTTTCAGTACCGCATAAAGCCAACACCCAACTTGCCAAATGGCTCACAAATAAGCAACACAGCTTATATTTATTTTGATTTTAATGCACCCATTATTACCAATACTACCGAGAATAATTTTGACATAACCGTTAGTGCAACTAACTTAAAATTAAATCCAGAAAGTTTTGAAATCTATCCCAACCCAAGCACTGGTGTTTTCACTTTTAAAGATGCTAAAAATATTCAGAGAGTAGAAGTGTACAACGTAATGGGTCAAGAAATAGCTGTTTTTGCTGGTGATAACACCAACAAAGTGAGCAAGCAAATAAACCTAAGCAACTACAGCAAAGGAATTTATTTTGCAAAAATTAATGGAAGTGTGGTGATAAAGTTGGTGAAGGAGTAAATGCTGTTAAAGTAAATACAGTTAATGGAAATGAAGTTTTTTAATAAATATACCTTAAAAAATAAAAACAAATGCAACTAACAATAAATATTACCAATAAAGCAGTTTACAAAGCACTTGTTGAATTTCTTAAATCGTTGAACATTGAAATAATAAAAACAGATGAAACTTTTGATAACGAAAAAGATGAAATGTATTTACTTTCAAAAAATAATTTATCGAAGGCCTACTCTAACGATGAACCAGAATACAATTTAGGTATGGTAAACGAACCAAACCCAAGTTATGAAAAAGAGTGATGTTGTTTTAGCCGCCTTATCTCAACAAGACGGCATTACAAAACAAAGACCCATTTTGATATTAAAAGAAATGCCTTTGTTTGGAGATTTTTTGGTGTGCGGAATTAGCTCACAACTAACTCACTTTGTAAATGGTTTTGATGAAATAATTGAACTAAGTGACAAAGACTATAAACTTTCTGGAATTGTAAAACCTTCAATAATAAGGCTAGGCTTTTTGGCAGTAATACCAAGGAAATCAATTGCTGGTGCAATAGGTAAAATATCTGATGAAAGATACTATAGACTTATAAAAAACTTAACAGAGTATTTGAGCAAATAAAAAAATTACTTGAATCAGCTTTGCTGTTCATTCATAAAATAAACCTAAGCAACTACAGTAAAGGAATATATTTTGCAAAAATTAATGGAAGTGTGGTGCTAAAGTTGGTGAAGGAGTAAACTCGAAATTTTGCTTCATAAAAATAACCAGATAAAATAAGGCGGATTAAAACTCCGAAAAAACACCATGTTTTTAATAATATACACGAGAAAACGGTAGATTTAATCTTGTATTTTTGTCCTAAAAATTTGGCTAATTCTCTTTGCTGGCTTTGAATAAAATTTCTTTTTCTTGTTTGCTTAGGCTTTCATACCCTGAGCGGGATATTTTATCTAAAATTGCATCAACAATTTCTTGTTTGTGTTTTGCCTTTGCTGCGGTGGAGGAATTGTAATTAGAATATACTTTTTCTAGCTTTTGTTTACGCTTAAACAAACCTTGAACTTTATTTTTTATAGAATACCAAGCATTAGTTATATCGTTTCCCTTTTTAAGTTGTGTGGCGTATAAAATTCCAAATATAGCACCGCCTAAATGTGCAATGTGTCCGCCTGCATTGCCTTTGTTAAGGCTTATTAAATCAATTACAACTAAAAACAATGCAACAAACTTTAAACGAACTTCAAGCACAAAAAAAACATTTACCACAAAATTTGGAATATAGGTGGCTACTGCAATAAAAATACCTAATACACTGGCCGAAGCACCAATGGTAACTGAATTTGAAGCAAAAGGTGTAAACGCAGGAAAAACATTATAAAACAATATAAAAAGAACAGCACCGCACACGCCAGAAATAATGTAAACAGGAACAATTCTTTTTTCTCCTAGAAATTCTACAAACATCCTCCCTCCAAAATATAACATAAGCATGTTATAGAGAATGTGTCCAAATTGTTTGTGAATAAACTGATAAGTAACAACTGACCAAGGATGAAACAGTAACCTTTTTAAATCGGCAGGAACCGCCACAAAATTTATAAAATAATCAAAATCTACATTGGCATTAAATAAGAAAAAAAATACTTGAGTTAATTCAATAACAAGATATATGATAACGTTTGCCAATAACAATTTGGTAAAGCCAGAACCTTGTTTAACTAGATTTTTAAAATCTTCCCACATGATAAATATATTAGTACTTAAACGAGTATTAAATCAAATATGTTCATTCATCAATAGAAATTCATTGGATTTTTTTTCTTCCAATACAAAATCAACAACAAACCAAACAACATTCCGCCTAAATGTGCAAAGTGAGCCACATTGTCTCCTTTGTTGTTTATTCCAGAAAATAACTCTATGGCACCATAAATTATTACAAAATACTTTGCCTTCATGGGGATAAAAAAGTAGATGTAAATTAAAGAATTAGGAAATAACATTCCAAATGCCAACAATAGTCCAAACACTGCACCCGATGCACCAACTACAACTGGTTCATTTAAAAAATTTACCTGCAACTGCTCTATAAATGGCTTAGAAAATTCTAATGCTTTTTGTGGTGATTCTGCAAACATTTGATTGTATTCGCTGATGAACGTATTTATTTCGTATATACTTTGCGGTGAAGAATTTCCTTCTGTAAATTGATAAATTAGTTGCTGCAAATGTGGTTCTGATGGCGATAGTAGATACTCGTTCATAGCTGTAATGGAGGGTTGAACTTGAAACCAAAAAATAGTGTAATGGGTTAGCGCTGCTCCAACACCACAGATTAGATAATAAGCAAGAAACTTTTTTCCTCCCCAATAATTTTCTATCGCATAGCCAAACATCCACAATGCAAACATATTAAAAAGTATGTGCTGAAAATTACCGTGCAAAAACATGTAAGTGATAAACTGAAAAGGACGGAATTTTTCTGAACCAAAATAGTGCAAACCTAAATAATCTGAAAGTTCAATGCTAAACGTATTTTCCAATACAATTTGTGCTAGAAAAAAAATACCGTTTATTATTAATAAGTTCTTTGTTACTTCCGGTAAATACGTAAATCCCTGCGGACGATAATATTCGTTACTCATGTTATTTTTTAAATAATTTATCTATTGTTTCGGCATCAAAATTTACTATCACAGGTTTTCCTGTTGGCGTGTAGAGAGGTGTTTCGCAAGCAAACAAGTCGTTTACTAAATTTCCCATTTCATCGTCGCTTAAATTTTTTCCTCCTTTGATAGACATATTTTTTGCCATGCTTTGCGCCAAACTATTTTGTTTGCTAAACTTTACTTGCTGCCTTGAATCCTGAAATTCTCTTACCATTTCTTCTAACAATTCCTGCACTTTACTTTCTGATAGCCCGGGAGGCAATCCAGAGAAAGCCCAAGTATTTTGCCCAAAATTTTCTACACCAAAACCCAATGCAGAAAGGTCGGGCAATATTTCGTGAATTATTTCCGAAATTTTTGCAGGAAAATCAATCGTTACAGGAAACATCATTTGTTGGGATGTTCCAGAATTTAATGCCAATTGATTAAGGAATCTTTCAAATAATATTCTTTCGTGCGCCAACTGTTGGTCAATCATCAACAATTGATTTTTTGTTTTGGTGATGATGTATTTTGTAAACAATTGAAAGTATCTTCTTTCGGGATTGGAAATTTTATCTTCTTTTTCCTTTTCTTCCTTGCTTTCACTCTCGTACAAAGTTTCCCAATTAGAAATATTGTTGAATTGCCTTAAATCAAACATCGACTTTTGAGGAGCGTAGGCTTTCTCTGTTTCCACTTTAAAAGGATTGTATTGTGGATTTACTCTAATTTTTGGTGGCTCGGGAATTTTACTGTAGTCGGGCAATGGAATATTTAATGAGGTTTCTACATCAAAATCTAAACTAGGAGTTATGTTGTGTTTTCCTAGAGCCATTTTTATTGACGAACGAAGTATAGAGTAGATTGCTTTTTCGTCGGAGAATTTTATTTCTGTTTTTGTAGGATGAATATTTACATCAATAGTTGCAGGATTTAATGTGATAAATAAAAAGTAGCCTGCAACATTTTCTCTTGCAATTAAACTTTCAAAACCACTTTGAACGGCATGGTGTAAATAGTTACTTTTTATAAATCTATTGTTTACAAAAAAATATTGTTCGCCTCTTGTTTTCTTTGCAAATTCGGGCTTTACAATAAATCCAGCAATGTTAGCAATAGACGTTTCTTCGTTTACAGGCACAAGTTTTTCTTGGTAAGAATTTCCAAACAAACCCATTACTCTTTGTTTTAGATTTCCTTTTTCGAGCCTAAACATTTCAGAATCGTTGTTTTTCAAAACAAACGCAATATCTGGATGTGCAAGTGCAACGCGGTAAAACTCTTCTAAAATATGTTGAGTTTCTACTTGATTAGATTTTAGAAAATTTCTTCGTGCAGGAATATTAAAAAACAAATTTTTAATGCTGAAAGTTGTGCCAGTTTCTATAGCAATTAAATCTTGTCCTTTTATTTGACTTCCCCAAATTTCTATTTTAGTTCCTAGTGTGTCTTGTTCTCTTTTGGTTTTTAATTCTACTTGTGCCACAGCAGCAATAGATGCAAGTGCCTCGCCTCTAAATCCTTTTGTGCTTATATTAAACAAATCATCCGCCGATTTTAGTTTTGATGTTGCATGTCTTTCAAAGCTCATCCTGGCATCGGTTTCACTCATACCAATTCCATCATCAATAATCTGAATTAATGTTTTACCGGCCTCTTTTACAACAAGCGTAATTTTTTTTGCTCCAGCATCAATGGAGTTTTCGAGTAATTCTTTTACGGCAGAAGCTGGTCGTTGTATTACTTCGCCAGCAGCAATTTGGTTGGCAACAGAATCGGGCAATAAATGAATGATGTCTTGCATTAATTAGGCAAATTTATAGAGTGTAAAGATAGAGTAAACAAAGCCATAGGCAAACATAAAGTCTATTTCAGCGTTAATTTGTTTGACTGGTTTAGAGAAATTAACAATAAATACTGCCTCAAAATAGTTGTTCAATAAATTTCATTCCTGTTGATAATATAAAATAAAAAAAATTACATTTGTTAAACTTTAAATTTAAAAATCATGAAATCAATTTTAAAACCAGTTGCATCATTTCTACTATTTTGTTTGTTTATTTACTCTGCAATGTTCACTACTTCTTGCAATCAAAAGCTTAATAAGGAAGATTCCTTAGCCATTTGCAATAAAGTAATGATGATACAAAATTGTTGTTCAATTGCCTTGGATTGCAAGGGTCTAACCGGTTTTGTTGGCACTCACTTATATTCGCCGTTTATAGCTGAAGGACAAAAAGGAATGATGGGAATTATTATTCCGGTAATGCCAAAAACATACAAAAGCTACAAAATACTGGATGGCAAAAATTCTAATGATACAAATGTAGTTAAAATTTTAAAATACAGTAAGCAAGATTCTGCGTCAAAAGAGGAGATAATTGACTCGCTTTTGTCTTACCATACTTTTAGTATCGAAATTGATTCAATCAATTGTAAGTCTTTTGAAATAATTGTGGAAGACGAAGAAGGAACTGGTCCTGAATATAAAAAAGGCAGAGGTAAAATTATAAGAAACACAAGCAAAGTTACTGAAGCATCAGACAGAGAAGAAAAAGAAAGCGAAGACAAAAAATAGTTCAAAGTTTATTGCAGTGCTCAAGAAATTTGTAGGTTCTATATTATTGGTTTTTTTTGCTGCCAGCTCATATTCAACTGATAAAAAAGAGTACATTAATAGTTTTCACAATTACCTGAATCAAGATATTGAAAAAGCACAATTTTATATTGATAGCTTAAACCAAATTTTGATAAAAAGAAATGACAATTACTTAGCAGCAACAATAGACTATTGTTTTGCTAAAGTTGAAATTGAAAAAGGAAATTATGAAAATGCACAAAACTTTGCTCACAAATGCTTGATTGTTGCAGAAGAAAATAATTTTGAAGAATTAGTAATTAGGTGTTACAACGCCATTGCCTCTATATTTATTGTACAAAAAGACTTTGTAAAAGCCAGAGAAATACTCTCAAAAATTATTCTTAGGGCACAAAAAACAAAGAACACTGGCCTTCTAGCCGACATCAGTTATTCGTATGCAACATACTTTATTGATGTTGGAGACAGTGTTAATTCAAAAAAATATTTACAATCAACATTAAAATATTATCTCAATAACAAGGATTATTCTGGTCTGTCTAGTTTATACAGTGAACTGGGTCATTTATATTACGACCATGACAAATTTGAAGACTCTTTTAAAAAGTTTAAACAAGCAGAAAAATTTGCAATTTTAACCAATTACAGTATGTCTTTGATTAGAATATATAACAACATTGGTTTATGTTTTTGGGAACTGAACAACAAAGATTCTGCTATTTTTTATTTACAAAAATCTATTGACTTATCCTACAAAGTTGGTGTAAAAAATACTTTACCTTCTAACTATGAAAACTTATCTGCTGTTTATGAAGATAAAAAGGATTTTGAAAAAGCACTTCTATTTCATAAAAAATATTCCTCCCTAAACGACAGTCTTTCGGGTTCAGAAAAAACTAGAATCATTAAGTCAATAAACGAAAAATATGAAAGTGAAAAGAAGGAAGCCGAAATAAGTACATTGCAAGTGCAAAGAAATATCACAATTGCATCAATAATTTTAGCAGTATTAATTTTAGCTTTTGTTTGGCGCCAGAACAAATTGATTTTAGCTCAGAAAAAAATTGTAGAAACTCAAAAAATACTAGTAGAAAAAAGAAATAGAGAAACGCTAGATTCTATAAGCTATGCCAAGTATCTGCAAGAAGCTATTTTGCCAAAACCAAAGGAGATGAACAAATTTATAAAAGATTATTTTATTTTTTATCTCCCCAAAGATATTGTTGCAGGTGACTTTTACTGGTTTTTTGCCTTAGAAAGTAACCCTTCTAAATTTTTAATTGCTGCTGCAGATTGCACAGGACATGGAGTGCCAGGAGCAATGGTGAGTGTAGTTTGTGCAAATGCATTAAATAGATGTGTAAAGGAATTTGGCCTAACTCTGCCAGGAAAAATTCTAGATAAAACAACGGAATTAGTTTTAGAAACGTTTGAAAATAGCGAAAACCAAATCAAAGATGGCATGGATATTTCATTAGCTTTGGTTGATGTTGAAAATTCTAAACTCTTTTGGGCAGGTGCAAATAGTCCCTTGTGGATTTTAAGATCTGCGAACAATCAGCTACAAGAATTTAAACCAAACAAACAACCCGTTGCTTCGTCTGACAATCCTATTTTGTTTACTACTCAAGAAATTGACATTGAAAAGAATGACACAATTTATTTATTTACCGATGGATATGTTGACCAAACCGGTGGAGAAAAAGGAAAAAAATTAATGAAGAAAACTTTGCGTGAAATTGTTTTATCCCTAGCAGAAAATGATATTCAAAGCCAACATAAAATTATTACAGATTCTTTTTTTAATTGGAAAAAGCAAGAAGAACAAGTAGACGATATTTGTTTTATTGGCATTAAAATTTAACGTTAAGATTATTCTATAATATCCAATAGAAATTTAAATATTCTATTTTTTATAATTGATCTACTCCTATATAATTAACTGGCATACTACCCAACTCTATCAAAAAAAAATTCCCTAAAAGACATACATCTATGAGGGAATTTGATATTCATTACAAGTACAACTGTTTTACATAAAAAAAGTAGAATAAATTATGCACATGTATTCTAGTTGTAAATCAAATTTGGTCCTAACCATTTTTCAACCTCACTGAGCGTTAGTCCTTTTCTTATGGCATAACTAGATACTTGATCTCGGTCTATTTTTCCTAAGGCAAAATAGTGCGATTGGGGGTGTGCCAAATACAAGCCACTTACTGCAGCGGTGGGGAACATTGCCATACTTTCTGTGAGTTCCAAACCAATTTTATTTGTAACATCGAGCAAATTAAACAGAGTAACTTTTTCTGTGTGGTCTGGTTGAGAAGGATAACCTGGAGCAGGACGAATTCCTGGATATGGTTCATGCACTAATTCTTGAGTGCTATAATTTTCGTCTTTAGAGTAAGCCCAAATTTCTTTGCGAACTTTTAGATGCATTAGCTCTGCAAATGCTTCGGCAAGCCTATCAGCTAAAGCTTTAAGCATAATGGATGAATAATCGTCATGATCTTTTTCAAACTCCTCAATCTTTTTATCTATTCCAATTCCTGTTGTCAACGCAAATGCACCAACGTAGTCTAATTTATTTTGAGTTTTTGGCAAAATAAAATCGCTTAATGCCGTATTTTTCATTCCACTTGCTTTTATACTTTGTTGTCGTAAAGTAAAAAACTTGCACAATAATTCTCTTTCATCAGCATTGTCTGGCTTATATATTTCAATATCATCTCCTACTGCATTTGCAGGATAAATTCCAACAACTGCATTTGCAGTTAACCACTTTTCATCAATTATTTTTTTGAGCATGGCTTGTGCTTCGGCAAACAGTTTTGTTGCTTCGGAACCTCTCTCTGGGTCGTTTAATATTTTTGGATAAGAACCTTTCATTTCCCAACTTATAAAAAAAGGTGTCCAATCTATGTATTCTGCAATTTCTGCCAAAGAGTAATCATCAAAATAGGTGTTGCCAAGTTTTGCAGGAACAATAATTTCTGTGTTTTCCTCAAACAATAATTCCTTGTTTTTTATGGCATCTTGGTAACTAAGCATTTGTTTTTCTGAACGTGCTGCCTTGTTGTATTCTCTAACTCTTTCGTATTCGGCATCCAACTCCTCAATAAATGGTTTTCTTAAATCTTTGCTCAACAAATTACTCACCACAGGAACACTTCTTGAAGCGTCGTTCACATGAACTACAGGAAAAGAATAGTTAGGAGAAATTTTTACTGCGGTGTGAACTTTAGAAGTTGTGGCACCACCAATAAGCAATGGAATATTCAATTTTAAACGTTGCATTTCTTTGGCAACATGCACCATTTCATCAAGAGAAGGGGTGATCAGCCCACTTAAACCAATAACATCAACATTTTCTCTGATTGCAGTCTCCAAAATTTTATCCGCAGGAATCATTACTCCCATGTCTATAATTTCGTAATTGTTGCAGGCCAATACCACGCCAACAATATTTTTTCCAATGTCATGAACATCACCCTTAACTGTTGCCATTAAAACTTTGCCTTTTGCTTTGGCAGTTTCACCACTTTTTCTTTTTTCCTCTTCCATAAATGGAGTAAGATAAGCCACTGCTTTTTTCATTACTCTGGCACTTTTTACTACTTGAGGCAAGAACATTTTTCCGCTTCCAAATAAATCGCCTACAACATTCATACCCCCCATCAAAGGACCTTCAATTACATCCAGTGTTCTTGGATATTTTGTTCTGGCTTCTTCTACATCTTCTTCAATAAATTCTACTAGTCCTTTTACCAACGAATGAGTTAAACGATCTTCTAATGAACCATTTCGCCATTCCAAATCTTTTTCTTGTTTTTTGTTACTTCCTTTTACGTTCTCGGCAAACGAAACCAGACGTTCTGTAGAATCATCTCTCCTGTCTAATAATACATCTTCTACTAACTCTAATAAATCTTTTGGAACATCGTCGTAAATTTGCAGCATGGTAGGGTTTACAATGCCCATGTCCATTCCAGCCTTTATAGCATGATACAAAAATGCAGAATGAATGGCCTCTCTTACAAAATCATTACCTCTAAAAGAAAAAGATACATTACTTACACCTCCGCTTACCTTTGCTAATGGGAGATTTTGTTTTATCCACTTTGTAGATTCAAAAAAGTCTAACGCATTTCTGCGGTGTTCATCCATTCCTGTGGCAACCGGAAAAATATTAGGATCAAAAATTATATCTTGAGGAGGAAAATTAACCTTATTTACTAATATATCGTAAGCACGCTTACAAATTTCAATTCGCCTTTCCAAAGTATCTGCTTGTCCTTTTTCATCAAAAGCCATAACAATTACTGCTGCCCCATAATGAAGTATTTTCTTGGCATATTCAATAAACTTTTCTTCTCCTTCTTTTAGTGAGATAGAATTTACAATTGCCTTTCCTTGAACACATTTTAATCCCGCTTCAATCACATGCCATTTGCTGGAATCTATCATGAGAGGAAGTTTAGATATATCTGGTTCGGAGCCAATTAAATTAAGGAATTTAACCATGGCAGCTTCTCCGTCTAACATCCCTTCGTCCATGTTTACGTCTATTACCTGAGCACCTCCCTCTACTTGATCTCTAGCAATGGCAAGAGCCTCTTCGTATTTTTCATCTATGATAAGTTTAGCAAATTTTCTTGAACCAGTTACGTTGGTTCGTTCACCCACGTTCATAAAATTACTTTCGGGAGTAAGTGTAACCGGTTCTAATCCGCTGAGCCTTAAAAATGGATCAATTTTTTTTGGTTTGCGGGGAGTGGCTTTTGCAGCTTCTTTTGCAATTTCTCTAATGTGATCGGGTGTTGTTCCGCAGCAACCTCCAACAATATTTAAAAATCCACTTTCTAAAAAATCATGAATATGGTGTCCCATTTCGTGAGCGTCTTGGTCGTACTCTCCAAACTGGTTGGGCAAACCTGCATTGGGATAAGCACTAACAAAGAAAGGAGATTTCTCTGCCATTTCTTCTAGGTAGGGTCTCATTTCCTTGGAGCCAAGGGCACAGTTTAATCCAACACTCAATAAATCAACATGTGAAATAGAATTTAAAAAAGCTTCGGTGGTTTGACCGGAGAGTGTTCTACCACTTGCGTCGGTTATAGTGCCAGAAACCATAACGGGAATGGATGTACGTTTCTCGAACAACAATTGTGCGGCATACAATGCTGCCTTGGCGTTGAGGGTATCGAATACGGTTTCTATCAAAAATAAATCTACACCTCCATCCAATAGTGCTTCCATTTGTTGGTAATAAGCTTCTACCAATTGGTCATAAGTTATTGCTCTGTACCCAGGGTCGTTTACATCAGGGCTTAAAGATGCTGTTCTGTTGGTTGGGCCAATGGAACCTGCCACAAATCTAGGTTTTTCAGGGTTTTTTGCGTTGTATTCGTCTGCAGCTTTGCGAGCAATTTTAGCACCTTCTACATTTAGTTCTCTTACCAAAAACTCCATGTTGTAGTCGGCCATGGCAATGGTTGTGCAGCTAAAGGTGTTAGTTTCTAATATATCTGCACCTGCCTCCAGGTATTCTTTGTGTATTGCTTCTATAATTGAAGGTTGAGTGATACTCAGCAAATCATTGTTACCTTTTAATGAACTTGGATAATCTTTGAACCGCTGGCCACGGTAGTCTTCTTCGGAAAGCTTATACCGTTGTATCATGGTACCCATTGCACCATCTATAACCAATACTCTTTTTTCTAATTCTTTTTTTATGTCTGCTTTCATTCTTTTGTGACTTGTATATTCAAAAAAAAATCTCTTACGTTAGCCGTAAGAGATTTTAGGTTTATAGTGTTATTGTGTGCTAAAATTTCTTCGACTTATCTTTCTCAAATACTGAGACAGGAATTGGCACCTTTCTAAAAGTTATTAAGCTGTTAGTGGTTGTCAAGGTTTCATAGGGCTCGGTCCCTCCACCTTTCTGGATAAGTAGTTTTATAAAGAACGAGATACAAAAGTAATAAATAAATATTTAAAAGGGTAATGTATATATAAAATGTTTGTTTATGCAAGTGTATAGGTGCCAGAGAAGCACAAAAACACAATTGAATTTGAAGGGAAATTTTTTGCTATGCTTTAGTTATTGGAATGGCCATAACAAAGTTAGCGTACTGACAAAAATGTAGAATTAATAATGGTATTGCATTTGGTATGTAAAAAAAAGAATCATTATAAATACAGAAATACAAAATTCATTCATCTATGCAACAACTGGAACTTCGATTGCACAAACCACCTATTTCAAAGAATACAACCCAGCCGTAATTGAGGAATAGACATCTACAATAACTCTATTGTGCCAAAACAACTTTCAAACCTGAGGCGTTAGGTTTAAATTATAGGAGAAATGTTGTTGAATTTACTAAAAATAATAAATTGCTTTTAGTGGAATTAAAAGTAATGATTTTAAATTAGAGTTCCTATTTACTTAACCTCGTTCTTACCAATTAAAACGGCACCTACCATAGCAGCTAAAAACAAAATGGCAGAAAGTTCAAAGGGCAATAAAAAATTGGTAAACAAAATCTTTCCTAAGTTCTCTATAAGTCCTACTTGGCTGTTTTCTGGCAATGCATTGCTCAGTTGGTCTGCTCCTTTTAAAGAGCTTACCATCACCAACAACAACAAGCCTGAGGCAATGGCTGCGGCAAACTTGGCGTAATTGCTTTTGTGCACTTCGGTGGTTTGGTTGAGGTTCAAGAGCATAATTACATACAGAAACAAAACCATAATGGCTCCTGCATATACTATAATATGAACTGCTGCTAAAAATTGAGCGTTTAAGATTAAGTATTGACAACCTATGGTAAAAAAAGTTATGATTAAATACAATACACTGTGCACAGGGTTACGGGCTGTAACCACCATAAAAGAACATATTACAGATAGAAATGCTAAAAAATAAAAAAGATTAAGTATCATTTTTAGGTATTAATGTTTGGGTGATTTTTTTGAAGGTTTGGTGGGGTCAAACAAAATATTGTGTGCAAAGTGAGGATCTTTCTTAAACTCTAAGGTATCTTTTGTTTGGCGCTTGCTTACATCTACTAATGAGTTGATAGGCTCTGTTAAAATACTTTTTCCGTATAAAAACTCGTCTCTTTCAAAGGTAGATGGTACAGTTTTGTCTGTTAAGAAAATTGCTTCTTTGGGGCAAGCTTCTTCGCACAAACCACAAAAAATACAACGCAACATATTTATTTCGTAAACTGCAGCATATTTTTCTTCGCGGTACAATTTTTCTTCGCCGGGTTTTCTTTCGGCAGCAGTCATGGTTATTGCTTCTGCTGGGCAAGCCACCGCACAAAGCCCACAGGCAGTGCAACGTTCGGCGCCGTTTTCGTCTCTCTTGAGCACGTGTTGTCCACGAAAAATAACGGCCATTTCTCTTGTCTTTTTGGGGTAATCTATGGTGGCCGGTTTCTTAAAAAGATGTTTAACGGTTATACTCATTCCGCTAAGCACTGCAGGGAGATAAATTTTCTCTACCAGTGTCATTTTTTTATTAGAAACAATTTTAGATCTGTTGGTAAGTTGCATAAAAAAAGTTTATAATAAATCTTTAGCAATCATTATTGCTCCTGTAAGTAAAATATTAAATATAGAAAGTGGAATTAATTTTTTCCAACCTAAATCCATCAATTGGTCATAGCGGAATCTTGGCAAGGTCCATCTTATCCACATAAAGAAAAATATGAAAAATATTATTTTTGCAAATAAAAACACAACTCCTAAAATAGAAAGTACATTGTTCGCCAACCCAAGGTCGTTAATAAATGGCATGTTATAACCTCCAAAATAGAGTGTAGAAATTACAGCAGAAGAGATAAACATGTTAATGTATTCTGCAAACAGATAAAAACCGAGTTTCATAGAACTGTATTCGGTGTGATAGCCACCCACAAGCTCTGTTTCACACTCGGGCAAATCAAATGGAGCACGATTACACTCTGCGAAAGCACAAGTGATAAAAATCAAGAAACCTAGAGGTTGTTTAATTACATTCCACATGCCATGATCTTGTTGAGCGGCAATTTCACTTAAACTGATTGTTCCTGTTGTCATTACCAAAGCAATAATACTCATTCCCATGGCTACTTCGTAACTAATCATTTGTGCCGAAGCTCTAATGGCGCCCAACAAAGAATATTTGTTGTTTGAAGCCCAGCCGCCAATCATAATTCCGTACACACCCATTGAAACTACTCCAAAAACATATAAAATTCCAATGTTGATGTCTGTAATTTGTAATGCATAAGTTTCTCCGCCAATAATGAGAGGACGGCCCCAAGGAATAACAACGCCTGTCATACACGCTGTGAACATGGCAATACATGGACCTAAAATAAACAACCATTTGTTGGATACATCAGGAATTATTTCCTCTTTCATGAACATTTTTACGCCATCAGCGATAGGTTGCAATAAACCGTACGGACCTGCCTTTGAAGGGCCCATTCTGTCTTGCAAGAAAGCGGCAATTTTTCTTTCGCCATAGGTACTGTATGCGGCAATTCCAAGGGAAATTAGAAATACTATAAGTACAAGAATAAATTTGTAAATGATAAATGCTAACATATTTTATTTTTTAGCCTCTGTAAGCTCCTAATTGTTTTTGTTTTTCAAAAATTTCAGTTTGTTCTTTTTCTGGTAATTGCTCTTGCGTGTATTTTTCTTGTATGTCTAAGCGTCCTCCTTGAACCCTTTGTTGACGCTGAACTTCTAGCCTCAACTTATTAAGGTCAATTGCCTCGTAGTGGTTTTGAGAAATTACAGAGGTACGTTCAATGTGGGTTGGACCTTCAATTACCCAATCGCTGGAATGTTTTTTATCGAATCTGCATTCGTTGCAAATCCAATTTACTTTTCCATCATCGGCAGTCTCTACCTCATTATTTTTGTCTCTGCGAGAAGTTACCCTAATAATGTCTTCGCCCTTTTGCCAAAGCACCACTTTGCCGGAGCATTTGGTGCAATTTCTGTGAGCATTTAATGGCTTGCTGAACCACACTCTTTGTTTAAATCTGTAGGTTTTATCTGTTAAAGCTCCCACAGGGCAAACGTCTATCATATTTCCAGAGAAATCGTTGTCTACCGCATTTTTTATGTAGGTACTTATTTCGGCAGCATCGCCTCTGTTTATTACTCCATGAACTCTTTTATCTGTAAGTTGGTCGGCAACATAAGTGCAACGGTAGCAAAGGATACACCTTGTCATGTGCAATTGAATTTTATCGCCAATGTCTATTTTTTCGAAGGTTCTTCTTTCTTCTTCGTACCTAGTTTTAGAAAGTCCATGTTTGTATCCAAGGTTTTGTAAATCGCATTCTCCGGCTTGGTCGCAAATTGGGCAATCAAGCGGATGATTCAACAACAAAAATTCTACCACACCTTTTCTTGCTTCAAGCACTTTGGAGGAGGTTGTATTTTTTACAACCATTCCATCTTGCACGGTGGTAGAACACGAAACCACCAGTTTAGGCATTGGTCTTGGGTCTTTGGCAGAGCCTTGTGCCACTTCTACTAAACATGTTCTGCATTTTCCGCCGCTTCCTTTTAGTTTACTGTAGTAGCACATTGCTGGAGGAACAATATCTCCTCCAATCATTCGTGCTGCGTTTAAAATAGTTGTTCCATCTGGAACCTCAATTTCTTTGTCGTCAATGGTAACTTTTGCCATATTTATTTTGCCAAGTGTACAAAAATAAATGTTTTTGTGTGCTGAACAAACTAATAAGGCGGTTGTTCCGCTATTTTTTAAAAATAATAGCTATTTTTTATTGGATGAGTCTATTTTAGAGAGAATTACATTTAATAATATTACAAAGTTTTTTTGCAAAAATAAATTGATAGGGATAAAAAAAATATTTTTTAAATCGTAAATAAATTATCATATTCACCCTCTAAATTTTAATACACTAAGATGAAAATAATTTTTACTTCACTTTTTTTAATGGTTAGCCTTGCACTTTTTGCAAATATTGGCGATACCACCTTTGTTAAAACTCACAACAACGTGGTAGTGGTAACCAACCCAAATTCGGGTTCTAATGAATATACAGGCTGGGGAGTATTTCCGGAAGCCAATAAAAAATACAGAAAAGTATTGGTAAAGATGAACTACAAATGCCCAAGCGGAATGAGTTGTGGCGAATGGGATTACATTGATAGAGTAATGCTCAGAAGAAAGGGTTCTTTAGCCAATCCTTCTGAAAATATAGAATTGGTAAGATTCATTACACCCTATGGTCTTCAGTTTGCTAACACTTGGAATTTTGAATGGAAGATGGACATAACAGATTTCTCTTTGTTTTTGCACGATTCAGTAGAAATAGGATACGTTCATACCGGCTACGAAACAAATGTTGGTAGAGGTTGGTTAGTGAACCTAACATTTGCGCTAATAGAAGGCGATCCAATAACAGAAACGGTAGAGATAAGTAGATTATGGGATGGTAGTTTTGCCTATGGAAACGATACCAACCCTATTAATACAGTATTAGCTGCAGTTCCAATAAGCACAAACACCGCTGCAAATATTTTAAAGTTTAGATTAAATCACACAGGTCATGGTTTTGATGATGGTACAGGATGTTCTGAATTTTGTGATAAATACCGTGATTTAGTTTTTGACAATGCACTGATAGAAAGAATTTCTAGGTGGAGAAAATGTGGCGATAATGCAGTTTATCCTCAAGGCGGAACGTGGGTGTACGATAGAGGTAACTGGTGCCCGGGAGCAACGGTGTATCCTTATGTAAAGAACTTTAACGTAAGCCCAAGCTCGCAACACAGCGTTAAAATAAACATGGAAGATTATTCCTTTGCAGGTGGGCAAGCGAACGAAAATATTATTGCATATATGTTTCACCAAAAAAATCCTACTTACAGCAACGATGGAGAAATAGAAGAAATACTAACTCCAAGTAATGAAAAAGAATTTTTGAGATTAAACCCGGTGTGCAGCAATCCAATAATCGTTATAAAAAATAATGGTAGCAACACCATAAATTCTGTTGAATTGGCTTATGGATATAAAAACGAATTTCAACTCAATTATACCTACAACAAGGCAATTTCCAGCTTACAAAGAGATACAATTGTGTTGCCAAATACTTTGATACCTGCAGAGAACAATAAAGATTTCAGTGTTTTTATAAAGAAAATTAACGGTGGAAATCCAAACTATATCTTTGACGATACCTTGTGGTCTAAAGGAAATATTACTCCCGTTTTGATAGATTCTGTGCTTATCTTAGACTATAAAACAAATGCAGAATCGTCGGTAGAAAATAGCTATATTGTTTATGGCGAAAACGATCAAATTGTGTATCAAAAAACATTAGGTAGTATGGCAAACACCACAAACTACCAAGATACCTTAAGGTTTCGTCCGGGATGCTATAAACTTGAGTTTTACGACATGGATGAATACGGTGGCGATGGCTTAGGTTTTTGGGCAAATTCGGCAGGTGGCACAGGAAAATTGTGGTTAAAGAAAAGCAATGGACAAATACAAAAAATAATACCTGTAGATTTTGGTTCAGTGGCAAGGTATAGCTTTACTGTTGGAACTGTTATTACCTCTGCAAAGGAGATAGAAACAGAAAACACCTTAAATTTTGAAGTTTTTCCTAATCCTAATAACGGTAGTTTTAACATAGATTTTAGTTCAGAAAAAAAGCAAAATGTACAAGTGCAAGTAATAGATGTGTTGGGTAAAGTTGTTTTTGAAGAATACAGTGGCGAAGTATATTCAAAAAGACAAACTATAGCCTTAGCCAGCCCTACTTCTGGAATTTATTTTGTGAAACTTACCGGAAAAGATTTTGTGCTTACAAGAAAAGTGATGGTTAAATAAAGAAAAATATTTTAGGTAAAAGGGGAAAGAACTTTTGTTTGAGAACGATTATAAATCCCAAACACTGGTTCTTTTGCTTTTAAATGGTTTAAAATGATTCTTGTTTTCTAACATAAATGCAAAAACAAAATAAAGTATGATTGGTGAACCCACGGTAAAAAAAGAAAGGTAAATAAAATACATTCTTACGGTGTTTGATTTAATGCCTAATTTATTTCCTAAATAGGTACAAACGCCAAAAGCTTGTTTTTCGAACCAACTAATTACAGAAGAAATCATACTTTCTTGTTTTTTGTGTGCACTAAATTACAAATTTTTTAATAGATAATTTCCTGCTGCACAATTTTCACAACGTTTTGCCGAGCAAAAGTTTTTGTAAAGATTAATCATTGCCTGACTTTCGGCTGCATTTTCTGGTTTTTTACCTGCTGATGAAAATAATTTTGTAATGTTGTTTTCTTCGGGTTTCACCTCATTCATCAGCTTATTTGCCCTGCTGAGCAATTCGTCTTTCCCCTGGTTTTTTCCTCCAATAAAAAGAAAAGGAACTACAGAATTGATTATAATGTTCTCTTTTGATTTTTTGCCTAAATTCTTTTTCTTGTTCTCAGAAGGAACATCTAGTCTGTAATGGTTGTTCCAATAAGTGCTTGGTTCTACATCTAATACTTTTTCAATTTCTTTTATGGATGATGCATTTAAAAAACTGGAGAACACATTTCCTGACTTATTAATTAAGGCTGCAAATTGAGCAATTCTTAGTGTTGGAAAATTTCCCGGCCTCATCCTTAAAAACTTCCAATTAAAAACATCTATGGTGCTTAGTGAGAACTTCTTTTGTAAAAACTTAAATTCATTCTGCAATTCTCTTGGATAGCTTTCTTCAAATTCGTTGCCCAAAAAGCCAGCCACACCCAGCAACAAACTTTCTAATTGAAACAAGTTGTTTCTATGTTTTGCCAATATAGAAAATGGAAGTTTTCTTGCCAACAGTTCAAAGGGTTCTTGGTTAATTTTAAAACCAAAGTTGGCAGCCAATTGAAAGTAAAATATTTCGTCAAGATTATTTGTATTTAGAGATAATTTTTCTTCAATAGCTAAAGCTTTTGCTTCCATTCTTTCAAAGAACATACCGTCTAACCACGATTTAAAAATAACGTTTGGCACATTTGCGACTGTGCCTGAGCAAGCAAGTTTTTTGGTTGAATTTTGTAGTGAATTATAATTTTGAAGAAGCTTTCTATCAAAGCAATCTTTGACTTGCAGCGTAAAATAATTATTTATTGCAGGCACATCATTTTCAAAGACTACGTGCAAAATTAAATTGTCATAACTTTTATCGTGCTGGTGTTTGTGCAAAAAAAAGTCGGAAGATTTTATATGAATTTCAACATTCCCTGCCCATGTTGTATCGCCAATTTTTACTTTTGCATTAAAAAAATCAGGACCTGCATTTGTGTTGTGAGTACCGGAATTAAAAATCTCAACTTCCTTGCCGTCAGTGGTCTTTAATGTTCCCGGAATGAATAATTTGAACTTCCATAAATAGTGCAAAAAACTTTCTTTCATTTGGATTTAAATTATTCAATTCACTTTTTTCTTAAAGAAATTCATCAAAGTTTTTTAAGAGAAAGTAGTACAATAAAAAAACATAGTATAGATTTTATCTAAAAAAATTACTCATTTCAATTGCAATTTTTTTAGCTTCGACACCAGCAGCTTCGGCAAAATTATCATTGCTCGAAGCAAAAATAATTGAGCGAGATGCATTTACCAAAATACCACAATCCTTGTTCCAAGCACTCTCCACAACTTCCATTAAACTACCTCCTTGTGCACCAACACCTGGAATCAACAGAAAGTGTTCAGGGACAATATTCCTTATGTACTTTAAATCATTGGGTCTTGTTGCACCCACCACAAACATAGTATTTTTTTTTGTGCCTAATTTTAAAGTAAAATTTATAACTTCTTCAAAATTTGTGGAATGATTTTCTAATTTTTTAGTTTCTAAATCATCGGCACTCTCATTAGAAGTTAAAGCAAGCACAATTGACCATTTATTTTTGTATTTAAGAAAAGGAATAATGCTATCTCTTCCCATATACGGAGCAATTGTTACAGAATCAAATTTTAAATTTTTTAAAAAGGTTTTTGCATACGCTTCAGCAGTGTTCCCTATATCTCCTCGCTTGGCATCTGCAATGGTAAAGTGATTGGGATAATTTTTATTTATGTATTCAATAGTTCTTTCCAATGAAGCCCAGCCCTCTATACCCCTTTCTTCAAAAAAAGCCGTATTGGGTTTAAAGGCAATGCAATAGGGAGCTACGGCATCAATTATTTTTTTGCAAAACTCGAATTGAGTTAATGGAATTATTTTTAATGAATTAGGTATTTTTTCATAATCAGGATCTAGACCCACACACAAAAAATTCTTCTTTTCAAAAATAGAATTCCTCAGCTGGTTGTAATTCATACCTTGGAATTATTGTTTACTTAATTTTATTGTTTTGCTAAAATTAGAATTACTAACATTCACAAAATAAATTCCATTTTCTAATTGCTCTAAATTAAGTGGAAATGAGCTTGAAGGAGTTGCAATATCTTTACTGATTGCTTTTCCTAACATATCATGAACAATAATTTGAAAATTTTCACTGCTTTTAGGTAGGTTTATGTAACTTATTCCATTGGTTGGATTTGGTGAGGCTAACAACGAATTTACCTTTGGGTTGGAAATATTGGTAGTTAAATTTTGGGCTGTTTTTATTCTGATGTATTTTATAATTGAGTTTTCTGTTGATGAGCTGGAATTGGTAATTCTACTACCAATTTGTAGTATAGGAAAAGTAATATCGCTGCCGTACCAATCGTAATATTCTTCCACCAATGTATCAATATTTTGACCATTGTTGAAACTATCAATTATATTTAAAGTATATTTTATTCTTAAAACATTTTGGTAGGTAATGTTGCCCGGCATAATCAGTGTTCCATACCCATCAGAAATTGCGGATATAACTCCAGTTCTTACTAAATAATCTGGGGATTGTGGATAATTTGCAGCAAATGAATCTGTGTTGTAATCAAGATAAGTCATGGGCAAAAACAAAAGTTTTAATGGATTAGAAAAGTAAAATACATAACCCCCAATTACACTTCCTAAGTTTTCTGCACCGTTATTGTCCAGTTGATAAAAATTTGGTGTTCCATCGGATGATATGGTGGCAATATTGCTCGTAGGAAATGCAATATTAAAATTAACGGTTGAAGGATTTACGTAGCTTGTTACAATTGTATCTCCTGATGGAACAATTGAATTAGAAAAATCCCATGTAACATTTTCTCCACCGTTACCTGCAGTAACATTTTGAAGGTGTTCAGGTATTGTATCTAACTGATACGTATAATCGTCTCCAATATTTGGAATCATGGTTGAATTTAGTACAGGTATTTGTGCCTTACTGATTGTTGCGATTAATAAAATGATAAAAAGTAATTTTGTTTTCATATCTATGGTTTTAAATGGTTTTATACAAGTAATCCTTCTTTTAATTTTTCAGTGTTTTCAGCAATTTGTAATCCTTCAAGCACATCGTCTAAATCTCCGTCCATAAAGGCAGGAAGATTGTGCATGGTGTAGCCAATTCTATGATCGCTAACTCTACTTTGAGGATAATTGTACGTTCTAATTTTTTCGGATCTATCACCAGTTGCCACCAACGTTTTTCTTTTTTTAGAGGCCTCTTCTACACGTTTTTGGTATTCTATTTCATACATTCTAGAACGCAATACACCCATTGCTTTTTCCAAGTTTTTATGTTGCGATTTTTCGTCTTGGCATTGCACCACTAATCCTGTAGGAATGTGAGTTAATCTAATGGCAGATTTTGTTGTATTTACAGATTGTCCACCTGGCCCAGAAGAACAAAATATATCTTTTCTAATGTCAGAATCCTTAAGAACAATATCCCACTCATCTGCCTCGGGCAGCACTATTACGCTGGCTGCCGAAGTATGCACTCTTCCTTGAGTTTCGGTTTGAGGTACTCTTTGTACACGGTGAACTCCACTTTCAAATTTTAATTTACCAAAAACATTTTCACCGCTCACTTCTACAATCACTTCTTTATATCCACCCATAGTTCCATCGGTATGGTCTAAAACAGCATATTTCCATCCTTGTTTGTCAAAAAATCTGCAGTACATTCTAAACAAATCTCCCGCAAAAATTGAAGCTTCGTCTCCGCCAGTTCCTGCCCTTACCTCAAGCACAACATTTTTAGAATCTTCGGGGTCTTTGGGTATAAGCATGAATTTTATTTTTTCTTCCAATTCATTTTTTCGCTTTTCACTTTCAGTCCATTCTTCTTGAGCCATTTCCAACAAATCTTTGTCGCTTTCTGTTTCAATAATTTCTTTTGCAGCAGAAATATTTTGCACGGCTTGTTTGTATTCTTGACCAACCTCTACAATTTCTTTTAACTCTTTGTATTCTCTATTTAATTGAGCAAATAGCTTCATATCTCCCATTGTTTTGGGGTCGCTCAATGATTCCTCTACATTTTCAAACCTCTTTTTTAACGATTCTATTCTATCAATCATATTTTTAATTTTCTTCTGTAATTTGGGTATAACCTAGTTTCCCAATTATATTTTCTTGTGCCTCCCATTCCAATACTACTTCAATAAATTTGTGCAAATGGCCAGTTAATTTATTTATTGTAATGTTTGCAGGATGCAATGAATCGATGTTTTTAACGGGTTGTGCTTCCATCAAACCCTCTACAAACGGAGGAGCAATCCATACGTTAATATTTCCGTTTAATGTTTGCGAATATCCCAAACTGCCACTAAAATAAGTAAATTCTACAAGACCTGTATCTCTTCTTTCAAATATACCACTTTTAAAATCATTTAATCCAACAATAACCGAACTCAAATTTTTGAAATTATTTATTTCTTGGATTTTTAATTTATTGTTAAATTCTACCGATAATTTTTCAAAAAAATTAAATACAAACTCTTGCGAAGAATTATTCCATATTTTTCGTTTGTCATTAATTTTTTTTCGCTCTTGCTCCAATAATACCATTTCAGCTTTTATGTCGTCTATGGTATAATAATTTTTTTTGTATCCAATCATTTGTCAAACATTATTTTGCAGCAATGGGTGGCTCCATAACGGTTCCACATTGTTTGCAAGTTCTCAAATTGACGTTTCCATAGAATTTATCAAAAATGGATTTAAATGCTGTTTCAATGTTACCCATGTTAAAGTATTCTTCAAATAATTTATTATTGCAGCTTTCGCAAAACCACAATAAACCATCTTTTTCGTTTGATTTTCTTTTTCGTTCAATTACAATGCCAACTGTATTTGCACCTCTTACAGGTGAATGAGGAATTCTTGAAGGAAGAAGGAAAATTTCACCTTCCTTTATAGGCACTTTTACAGCTTTTCCGTCTTGCTGAATGGTTACCATTATATCTCCCTCTAGTTGAAAGAAAAACTCTTCTCCTTCGTTGTAATGATAGTCCTTTCTTGAGTTTGGTCCACCAACGATCATAACAATAAATTCAGTATCGGTATAAATTTGCTTATTATTTACTGGAGGTTTTAGCAAATGACGATTTTCTTCTATCCATTTATGGATGTTAAAAGGCATTGTTACTGACATATAATCAAAATTTTTCTAAAGGTAAGGGTTTAAACAAAAGTAACATAAAATCAATTAATAACGGAAAAGATTTCTAGGGAAATTTTTTTATCAATAGCTTTTACTTTAATTTTTACGAAGCAAAATATTTATCCATCTTATTTCAAAAACAAATTACGATACAATTAAATATTGAATCAAATTGGTAAATTATTTCAGGATTAGAAATTTAAAACGGGATGCTTTTGTTGTGAATTATTGTTGACGGGTATTACTCCTTCTTTAAATTTCTAAACCCTTCTAAGCTCCCTGCTTTGTTCATTCTTGAAACTATTCTCTGTTTTTTCCAGTTAATATAGCCACTAGGATTTTTAGCACTCCATTTTAAAGGATTAGGTAAAACTGCTGCAATAAGAGCGGACTGATTCTTATTTAACTTTTTGGCGGTAGTGTTAAAGAATTCGTTGGCTGCAGCTTCAGCTCCATACACTCCATCTCCCATTTCTATTATATTTAAATATACTTCTAAAATTCTATCCTTTGACCAAAAGACTTCTATTAAAAAAGTAAAATACGCCTCCAATGCTTTTCTAACATAGCTTCTGCCGGGCCACAGAAAAAGATTTTTTGCAGTTTGTTGGGAGATTGTTGAAGCCCCTTTTATTTTTTTTCCTTTTTTATTTTGCTTGTAAGCTTTTTGAATGGCATCAAAATCAAATCCAAAATGACTGAAGAAATTTTGGTCTTCGGAAGATATTACTGCAAGTTTTAAGTTTTCGGAAATTTCTTCTTTTGGTACCCAATCTTTTTTTAGTTTAAATGACTTGTCATTAGAGTTTTGCTCCTTTAATCTAATAACCATAAGAGGTGTAATTGGTACAGGAAAAAACCTAAATAGAACAACAGCTAGAATTGTAGAAATTAAAAAAAAGTAAATTATACGTAAAAAAATTCTTCTAATTATCCCCATGATTTATTTATCAAAAGTAAGTGTAGCGATGATATAATTTAAAAAGAATAGAAATATTTATTAGTTTTCTATTGTTAAAATCATTTCATAAAATTAGTTGAAAAAAAATTTTATGACTGAAAACGAAATAGCAAATTTAGTTTTTGAGGTAGGACAGAAAGTTCATAAAGTACTTAGGCCAGAATTGCTAGAAATTGCTTTCCAAGAACCTTTTTTTTATGAATTTAAAATAATGAGACTGAATGTAATTTTTGAAAAAACCTTTGTGTCTTTTTTGAAAACCTTTGTGTTCTTTGTGTTTAAATTCGCTACTATCCCGCGGCGGAGTTCACTAATAAGAGCACAAAATAGACATAGAAAATTACGTAAGATTCAATATTAGATCAAGACTTCCTGAGTTTATAATCAACAAATTTTAAGTGAATTCATAAATCTTTGGTATTTTTGTAGTGAGTATTTCTATTTTAGAAAATTATAGAGCAAATAAATTAAAATTATGAAAATTACGATTGATTCAAATTCTGGATTTTGTTTTGGAGTTGTTTATGCTATTCAAATGGCCGAAGATGAATTGGCAGAGTCGGGCAAGCTTTATTGCTTGGGAGATATTGTTCATAACAACATGGAAGTAGAAAGATTAAAAAAACAAGGATTAGAAATAATTCAACATTCCGATTTAGAAAATTTGCACAATTGCAAAGTGCTTATTCGTGCTCATGGCGAACCGCCCTCAACATATGAAACTGCCATAAAAAATAATATTCATTTAATTGATGCAAGTTGCCCAGTTGTATTAAAGCTGCAACATAGAATTAGAGAAGGTTATGAAAACTCAATGGAAGAAGATGGTCAAATAGTAATTTATGGGCTTGAAGGTCATGCAGAAGTAAATGGATTAAAAGGCCAAACAAACAATAATGCAATTATTGTAATGAACGACGAAGATTTAAAAAAAATAGATTACAATAAACCAATAAAACTTTATTCTCAGACAACTAAAAGCACAAAAGGATTTTTGAGAATAGTAAAAGAAATTGAGGCGAGATTAGAATTGGCAGGTAATAAAGATAAAATTAAGTTTGAATCAAACGACACACTATGCAGACAAGTTTCTAATAGAGAACCTCAGCTAATAAAATTTTCGAAAGAACACGATGTAATTATTTTTGTAGGAGGGAAAAAAAGTTCAAACGGAAAGATATTATATGAGGTTTGTAAATCTATAAATCCTAATTCCTATTTTGTTTCAGACCCTACAGAGCTTAACTCTAACTGGTTCGTAAATGTTAATACCGTTGGAATTTGTGGTGCTACTTCTACCCCAATGTGGCTTATGGAAGTTATTGAGCAGGAAATTGGGAATTTAAATTTAATTACAACTTAGTTTCTTTCTCTTGAAGATCAGTGGTTTTTCGTATGTTAGAAATGGATTTGAATTTGGTTATCCTTTTTTAGAATCTATGCAATCTGTATTGCCATACGTTGATGAGTTTGTAATGGCGGTTGGCGATTCAAATGATGGAACGAGACAAGCAATTGTAAAATTAAATAATCCCAAAATAAAAATAATAGATACTGTTTGGGACATGAGCCAAAGAGAAGGAGGAAAACTTTTTGCTACTCAAGCTAACATAGCTCTAGACAATATCTCTGGCGATATAGGTTTTCATATTCAGGCCGACGAAGTATTGCACGAAGATGACGCAAAACTTATACTGCAATCGTTTAAAGAATTGGAAAAAGATGATACAATAGAAGGTGTGCTTTTTGATTTTCTAAATTTTTACGGAGGTTATCATTACATTGGAAGTACCAGGAAATGGCACAGGAGAGAAATTAGAATTATTAGAAATCAAAAAAATATCAGGTCCTTTAGAGATTCTCAAGGATTTAGACTTTATCCTTCTTATCAAGAATGGCAAAATAATCATCCAGGAAGACCATTACGAGTGCTCTACTCACCAATAAGAATTTTTCATTACAGCTATGCAAGGAACCCAAAACTTATGCAGAAAAAAAGTAATTTCTTTAACTCTTTTTGGCATGACGATAATTGGCTGAAAAAACATTTGCCAAAAAAAGAAGAATTTGATTACAACCAAGTTGATGCAGTAAAAAAATTTGAAGGTACACACCCCAGTATCATGCTGGCAAAAGTAGCACAACAAGATTGGGAGTTTACATTTGATCCTAAAAAAAGTAGATTCACTCCAAAAGGAAAAATACTGCACATCATAGAAAATAATACCGGACTAAGAATTGGCGAATACAAAAATTATAGAATAATAAAGAAATTGAAGTAAACTACTATTTATCTTAATAGTTGCTTTGTTTTTATTTTTAAATTTACTTTTAAAACAAATCTGTTATGCTTAAGAAAATAGTTAAATACTTTTTTGGAACATTAATTTTACTTGTTGCTCTGCTAAATATTTACATTTTAATTTCAGGCAAGTTTTATGTGTATAAAGTTTTTCAATACACAATTTTTAAAGGTAAAATGGGCCCAGACATTAATGAATTTACCAAAGATAATTTAGGGGTAGTAGAAAAGGGTGCTTACATTCCTGTCCCAAACTCGCAAAATTATAATAAGAAAAAGCCAAGCGATAAATTTTACACTCTTTCAAAAGAAACAGAAACAACTGCATTTGTAGTTTTAAAAAATGATTCTGTTTTATATGAAGAATATTTTGAAGGTATACCAGCAGATTCTATTTCTAACAGCTTTTCTATGGCAAAATCTATTGTGGGATTGCTGGTGGGATGTGCTATAAAAGAAGGAAAAATAAAAAGTGTAGATGAACCTATTTCTAATTATTTGCCCGATTTTAATCCTGAGAGCCATGGAAAAATTACTATAAAACATCTGCTTATGATGAGTTCGGGTATTAATTTTAACGAAAGCTATATCAATCCATTTGGCTTTGCGGCAGAGGCTTTGTATAGCGATCATTTAAAAGAACTTATTTACAGATATAAACTAGAGGGCCAACCAGGTAAAAACTTTGATTACCAAAGTGGAAATACACAATTACTTTGTTTTATTTTAGAGAAAGCTACTGGAGAAAAATTATACAATTATGCATCCAATAAAATTTGGAAAAATATTGGTGCTCAAAAAAATGCCATGTGGTGTTTAGATAAAAAGGGAGGAGAAGCAAGAGCTTTTTGTTGTTTTAATAGCAACGCAAAAGATTTTTCAAGATTAGGTCAATTGATGCTACACAATGGAAATTACAATGGCTTGCAAATAATAGATACCAGTTATATAAAGGAAACAATTACACCTGCAAAAATTATGGCAGACAATTTACCCAATACTAAATACGGTTACCACTGGTGGCTGATTGAATACAAGGGAGAAGAGATTTTTTATGCAAGAGGAATTTTAGGTCAATATATTTTTTGTATTCCATCAAAAAAAATGGTAGCAGTTCGCTTAGGTCATAAACGCTCCAAAGAAAAAATAAATGATCATCCAGCAGATGTTTATGTTTACCTTGAGGAGGCTTTGAATCTTTATTAAAATTTCCAACCGGTTGATAAACTAATAACTTGCCATTTAGTTTTTAGTTGATAAGCGTTGGTCATTGCCTGATGGAATGAAAAATCAACCGTTAATCTTTTAAAATCTAAGCCCACTCCGGCAATTGCATTAAACAGTAATTTTCTAACGTTATCCTTGTTTAGGATATTTTGTTTGTCTTTTACCCACAGCAATAATCCAGTTTCCGGGCCAAAATAAAATCGTGCAGCATAGGATTTAGAGTCGTTAAAACCTAGTCTGTATCCATAGAGAAAAGGAAATGTAAAATAACCAAAATTAAAAGAATTACTTACTGGGGTATTGTTAATTAGTTGCGGAGCTTTGCTTAGATATATGCTTAGTTCGCCTACCACTTGTATAAAGTGTGTTCTTCCAATTCTTAGGTTTACATTGTTGATGCTTCCTATTCTTCCGGTAGAACCATCGTAGTTGATAAATCTACTTTTGTTTACTCCAGTTTGAAAGGTGAATGTAACAAACCTGTTGTAATTTCTGGAATAAACATTCAGTGAAATAAAAAATAATAAAATGGGAATTATTTTTTTCATAAGATTAGTTGTAGATAACAGATTGTAATTTTAAAAAATATTTAAAACATTTTCTAATTTATTTGTTCTAGAACCTTTAACCAGTATAAATGAACCTGAAAAAGAATCAGTTAATTCATGATAGCTAATGTCTTCAATTTTATCTATTTTTTGAAAGGATTCTGCAACGTTTAATTTAGCAAAGTGGCTTCCAATTAAAAATACTTTATTGAATTTTTTTTCTTCTAATTGTTGAATTAATTTTTGGTGTTCTTCTACGCTAGTATCTCCCAGTTCATTCATTCCTCCAATTATTGCAATTCTTATTTTCCCTTTTGTTTGCTCATCAAAATTATTGATAGAAACCTCCATACTACTAGGATTTGCATTGTAGGCATCCATGTAAAAAGTTATTCCATGCCTCACCTCAATTTGAGATCTGTTGTTCTGAGGTATATATTCTTCAATTGCCTCTTTTGTTTTTTTTGAATCTATATTAAAATAAGTGCCAATACAAATGGCAGCCAAAATATTTTGGAAATTATACATTCCATTTAAAACTGAGTTTATGTCAACATTGTTCTCAACTTTTACAGTGGCCTTAGCAGTGGAGTAGGAAAAGGATAATCCGTTTTGCGAGGAAATTAATTTACCTACTAAAAAATTAGATTCCTTTTGTCCATAAGTTATTTTATCTATGTCGCCCGAAACTCTCATCAACAATTCATCGTCGCCATTCACAAAAAGTAGTCCGTTGTTTTTTCTTATGAATTTATACAATTCTGTTTTGCCTTTTATAACTCCATCAATACCTCCAAATCCTTCGAGGTGAGCTTTGCCAATATTTGTAATGAGTGCATAATTGGGCAAACAGATACTGCTAAGTAATGCAATTTCTCCTTGGTGGTTTGCACCCATTTCTACAATTGCAATTTCGTGGCTTTTGTTTAAAGCAAGCAAGGTAAGGGGAACGCCTATGTGATTGTTTAAATTTCCTATTGTTGCAAATACATTAAACTTTTTTGAGAGTACTCTTTGAAGTATTTCTTTTGTGGTTGTTTTACCATTAGAACCTGTGATTCCAATTACTGGAATATTTAAATACTTTCGATGAAAAGTGGCTAAATCCTGAAGGCATTTTAATACATCTTCAACTAAAATAATTTTTTCATTTTTTGTTGATTGCGTTTCATCTACTATTGAATAGGCAGCACCTTTTTCTATTGCCTCTGCTGCAAAGGTATTTCCATTGAAATTAGCACCTTTAAGTGCAAAAAAAATAGAATCGGGAATTATTTTTCGGGTATCGGTGCTTACCAAAGGATGTTTTAAAAACAGGGAATGTATTTCTTCGATTTTCATGATTACAAAGAAAACAAAAAATTCTTTGTGAGTGTAAAGTCAAAATTTTGCTCAGCAAAGTTTATAAATTATTTATCTCATTTAAGTATTTATTTGCTTGCGTTATGGTTAACTTTTTTTCTTCATCAGAAAATTTATTCCAGGTGATGTAGCTCATTCCAATTCTTGGATTTTTTGCCAACTTATCTTCATGAGTTGCAAAAAAATTCCAATACAAACTATTAAATGGACATGCTTTTTCTCCGTGACGTTTATCGGACTGATAAAAACATCCCGTGCAGTAATTACTCATTTTATTGATATAATTTGCAGATGAAACATAAGGTTTTGTTCCCACAATTCCACCGTCGGCAAACTGGCTCATTCCTCTGGTATTTGTTATTTCTACCCATTCAATGGCATCAATGTATATTCCCAAATACCATTCATCTATTTCATCGGGATTAACCATGGCAAGTAATAAAAAATTTCCGGTTACCATCAATCGCTGTATATGGTGGGCGTATGCATGTTTCAAGCTTTGTTTAATACTGTGGCTTAAGCAATTCATTTTTGTGTTTCCAGACCAAAACCATTCAGGTAATTTATTTTTGTGATTTAAAAAATTTAAGAAAGAGAACTCTGGCATTTTCCACCAATAAATTCCTCTCATGTATTCTCTCCATCCAATAATTTGCCTTACAAATCCTTCTATCTGAGAAATAGAAATTTTATCTGTGTTTTTTAAATATTCTTCAATTGCCGCATCTACAACCTCCTTAGGCGAAAGCATTTTTGAGTTTAATGCAAAAGAAAGCCTAGAATGAAATAAATTCCAGTGGTTAGTATCCATTGCATCTTGATATGTTCCAAAATTTGCAAGCATTTTGTGCATAAAATAATTCAATAACTCTAAAGATTGATTTCGGTTGATTGGCCAGGTAAATTTTTCAGGTTCAATTTCACCAAAATAGCTGCATCCACATTTTAAAATATCTTCGTAAACATCATTAACGTTATTAAAAAAAATTTCGGGTGTTGGAATTTCTATTTTCTTAGAAATGGGTTTTCTATTTTCTTTATCAAAATTCCATTGCCCACCAACTGGCTGTTCTTCTTCCATTAAAATGGAATGTTTTTTTCTCATGTTTCTGTAGAAACTCTCCATAAGAATTTGCTTTTTCCCTTCAAATAGTTTTTTTAATTCTAGACGTTCAGATAAAAAATGTTCAGTATCAAAAACTTTGGTGGGAATAAGCAATTGTTCACTAATTTTTTTTAATACAATGTCTAATCTATATTCATCAGGAAGCTGGTATTGAAATTCTTTAATATTGTTTTTCTCAATAATATTTTGTATGTTTTTTTCTATGTCTTGGAAATTATTTTGATCATTAATTTTTAAATAAATTACCTGTAAACCCAATTTATTTAAAAAATCGGCGAAACTTCTCATAGCAGTAAAAAACCCTGTAATCTTTTGAATGTGATGCAAAGTATAGTCTGTTTCTTGCCGCATTTCAATCATCAAATAAATAATTTTTGTTTGATTGGTATCTTTGAACCACGAATGGTTATAATTTAGCTGATCGCCAAGAATTAATCGTAAAATTGTCATAATTAAATAACATCGAGCTCGCAATTATTGTTCCCAAAAACCAAATTTTATACTACCTATAATGCACCACCATAAAAATGTTTTTCTTTAACGTGATTACCATAGGTTTAAGAGTTCTATTTTAAAATCAATTTTGTCCGTTAATTCTTCTAAATTTTATTTATGTTTGTAAAAACATACACAATTAATTAATAAATATTATGGGAAAAGGAGATAAAAAATCTAAAAAAGGCAAGTTGATAATGGGTTCTTTTGGCGTAAAACGTCAGGCAAGAAAACAAACAATTGTTGCAACAAACATTGCAGTTGGAACAGCTGTAGCTTCAGAAAAACCAAAAAAAGAGAAAAAAGCTGCAAAGCCAAAAGCTTAATTAAAAATTATCTTTTATCAGGAAGCACGTATAACCAACGTGCTTTTTTATTTTAAAACCATTCCATCAAAACCAAGCAAAACATTAGTGGGTAGCATGTTTTGAATTTCTTGATGCAAACCTAATTGATGGCTGATATGAGTAAAAACAGCCGTTTCTGGTTTTATCCTTTCTACCATTGCTATTGCTTCATCAAGTGTGAAATGGGATGGATGTTTTTCTTTTCGTAGTGCATTTAACACTAAATATTTAACTCCTTTAATTCTATCAATTACTTTTTCAGAAATAAAATTCGCATCGGTAATGTAGCATATATCTCCAAATAAAAATCCTAACACAGGCAAGCTCATGTGCATAACCGGCAATGGTAGTATTTCTAAACTACCAATAGTAAACCTCATGTTTTCGTGAATAGAAATTATTTCTAGCTGTGGAATTCCTGGGTATCTCTTTTCAGCAAATACGTAAGAAAATTCTCGCCTTATAGCCATCTCTACACTTGGATTGCAATAAATTGGCATATCTTTTTGTTGCAAATAGTTAAATGCTCTAATGTCATCTAATCCTGCAATGTGATCTTTGTGTTCGTGAGTAAATATTACTGCGTCCATGCTACACACGTTAGTCCTAAGCATTTGTTGCCTAAAATCTGGCCCTGTATCAATAACTATGTTGGAGTTATTAAATGTTATTAAGGCTGAAGTTCTTAGTCTATTGTCTTTTACATCTTTGGAGGTACATACTTTGCATTTACAACCTATTAATGGCACTCCTTGTGATGTGCCTGTTCCTAATAAAGTTAGTGAAAGTCCATTCATTATACTTAATCTACAATGATGTACAAATCTTTTAAATTTCTGCCCAAACCATCGTAATCTAAACCATAACCAACTAAAAACTCATTGCCTACCTCAATTCCTGAATAATTAATTTTGGTTCTTCCCTTGTAAGCATTGGGTTTAAATAAAAACGCAACAACGGTTATAGAGTTTACTTCCAATGCTTGAAGTTGGGCACTTAAAATATCTATTGTATGACCGGTATCTACAATATCTTCCAAGATAATAACATCTCTTCCTTTTAAATTTTCATTTAAGCCAATCAAGCTTTTTATTTCTCCGGTTGATTGTGTGCCTTGATACGAGGCCAACTTTACAAATGATACTTCGCATGAAATGCTCAGTTCTTTTACTAGATCTGAAGCAAACATAAAACAACCATTTAAAACCCCAAGTAATATGGGTGCTTTGTATGCAAAATCACTGTTTAATTTTTCGGCAATTGCCACTACAGCTTTATGTATTTCTTTATCAGAAATAAATGGTTTAAAATACTTGTCGTGAAGTTTTACTGTGTCTCTTTGAAATTCCATCGCACAAAATTAACAATCTATTCCAAATTTTTTTCCATAATGTAATCATTCATAAAATAATCACCAATTGGAATATCGTCTTCGGCAATTATTTTATAACCCATGGCTAAGTAAAAATCTTTTGCTTTGTTAAATCTATTTACATTTAACTGAAGAATTTTTGCTCCAGTGTGTTTGCAAACAGTTTCAATTTCAATAAGTAAACTAGCACCAAGCTTTTTGCCTTGATAAGCCGGCAATACGTAAATTTTATTGAGTTTAAATTTTGATGTTTCCACAATAGAATAAGCTGCAAATCCAATGGCAATTTTATTGTAATAGGCTATGGTAAAAATTTGTTCCTTGCTATCAATTAATTTTTCTAGTTCAACAATGCTGTACCATTTTTCGAACATATAATTTAGCTGTTCTTTTGATAGTATGGGCTTATAGGTATCTATCCAGGCATCAAGAGCAATTTCTCTAATTAATTTTGCATCTTGTTTTTTTACATTTTTAAAATCGACAATTGGTTCTATCATGGCAAAAATTTGAATGAACAAAATAAGTTTATTTAAACAATTATTTGAGTATTTTTACTGAAAATAATTAAAATGAAACTTCTTACAGAGCAAGAGGAAAAGCAAATATTAGAATCCATAAAAAATGCTGAGACTAAAACATCAGGTGAAATTAAACTGCACATAGAAAGTCAATGTAAAGGGGATGCCATAGAGAGGGCTATTAAAATTTTTGAAAAATTAAAAATGCATGAAACAGATTTACGAAATGGAGTTTTGTTTTATGTAGCCACTGAATCTAAAAAATTTGCGATAATTGGTGACAAAGGAATTAATGAAAAAGTGCCAGAAAATTTTTGGGAAAACACCAAAGAACTCATGAAAAGTTATTTTATTAAACAAGAATTTGCCAATGGAATAATACAAGGCATAAAATTAGCTGGAGAGCAATTGCATGTTTTTTTTCCTTACGATTCCACAACGGATAAAAATGAGTTGAGCGACGAAATTTCTTTTGGTAAATAAAAAAATCTTTCCTCTTAAAACATTTTGATACTGTTTACGTCTCTTACCTTACTTATTTTATCTATGATTATGGCTGTTCGTTTCGCAATATTGCTGGGTTTTTTTCTACTGTTAGATTGGTATTTTTACCAGGCTGTTTCAACGGTTACTCAATCTTATACTTCAACTACCAAAAATTTAGTAAAAAATATTTATTGGGGATTCACCATTTTTTCGGCAATAGTTATGGTAACTGCCATAATTATTGGGCCACTAAATGCACCTAAATTTTTAAGAGTATATGTTTTTGCATTTATAATTGTTGTAGAAATATCAAAATTAGTTGGAGTAAGTTTTATTTTAATCGATGACATTATTAGATTGTTCCGCTGGATTTTTAGTTTTTTTCAAACCACAAGAACTAACCAAGGAAACCAAATTTCGCGAATTAAATTTTTGCAGCAATTAGCATTAGGTATTGCAGCAATACCATTTACATCTCTTCTATTTGGGATGTTAAAGGGTGCTTTTGATTACCGTGTAAAAAATATTAAACTAAGTTTGCCAAATCTTCCTGCTTCATTTAATGGATTAAAAATCGTACAAATTTCAGACATTCATACTGGAAGTTTTACTTCTACAGAACATCTAGAAAAAGCTATTGAAATAATACACCAGCAAAAACCTGATGTTATTTTTTTTACAGGCGATATAGTAAATGATAAGGCTTCTGAGCTAGAAGGATTTTCTGAAACATTTAAAAAAATAAAAGCACCTTTAGGTGTTTATTCAACTTTAGGAAATCACGATTACGGCGATTACGTTCAATGGGAAAGTGCTGCTACTAAACAAGAAAATTTAGAAAAAATTCATAAGGCACATCACGAATATGGATGGAAATTATTAAACAATGAACATCATGTTTTAGAAAAAGAAGGAGAAAAAATTGCGATTTTAGGTGTTGAAAATTGGGGAGGGAATTTACGTTTTCCTAAGTATGGAAAAATTGATGAGGCCCATTTAGGAACCGAAAACATACCAATAAAACTTTTGCTTTCGCATGACCCATCGCATTGGGACGGACAAATAAACAAAGAGTACAAAGATATTGACGTGATGTTTAGCGGTCATACTCACGGAATGCAATTTGGAAT
>JBAXQC010000020.1:0-38854 GCA_037131955.1 Bacteroidota bacterium | reverse complement strand
ATAAATAATGCTTGTCCTTTTATTCTGTCTTTGTTTGCCGCAAATGTTGGATCGGATTGAACAACTAAATTGTTGTCAAAGGCATCAATAACGTAGTTTGCTCTACTAATGGTGCTGTAGCAATCGGCCCACATGCTTCTTAAAGCTCCTATTTGAACAGTTGTTTGTCCGTTGTAAATATCTAATGTGCCAAAAGGCGACAGCCTAAAGTCATAAGCATCTAAATCTTCGGCCATTAAATCGGCATATCCTGTCATATTTCCTGCTAAAACGTTTCCACCTTGCAAGCCATCATAAGCGCCATTCAATACCGATTCTAAATCTTTTACAGTTCTAATTGCAGAATCGTTTAATAGTAATTGCTCTGGCTCAGGCGTAAGAATTCTTTTGCAAGATGGTGTTATTACCAAATAAAGAATAGTAAATAATATGGAGTAAAATATCTTTTTCATAGCAATTAAAAATTAAAGTTAACACCAAATAAAATTGATTTTGCTTGAGGCGTTTGGTATGAAGGACCAGAAAAAGAAATGTTTCCCTTGTCGCTATTTACAGGAACGTTTCTAAGCACTTCGGGGTCCCAACCAGGGTATTTTGTAAACGTCAATAAATTATTTCCAGAAGCATAAACTCTTAATCCGGACAATCTTATTTTTTTGCAAAAATCATCAGAGAAAGAATAAGCAAGGGTTAAATTTCTTAGCCTGATAAACGAGGCATCGTATAAAAACCTATCGGAATTTACAGCATCGTTGTATCTGTTTAGGGCAGGAACATCAGTTGAGCCATTTTGAGCAGTCCATGCATCCAATACTTCTTTTCTTTGTGCTTCGCGTTTCCACATACCAATTTGTTGTTTGGCAGGATCATCGTATATGGTATTACCGTATTGAAAATAAAACAAGAAACTTAGTTCAAAACCCTTGTAAGTAAATTTATTGTTGATACCACCAATAAACTTAGGAACTGGATTTCCTCTTGGAACTCTTTGATCGTAGAAGTAAGTATTGTTTGGTCCGAATATCATTTCATTGCCAAACTGATCTAAGTAAATTGCAGTTCCTGCTTTGTAGGTATAAATTTGTTCAACACCATTTGCATCCTTAATTACACTTCCTTCTGCATCTCTTTGCAAAACTGAACCATCTGCCTGTGCCACATGAGAATATCTTACAACATAAGAAGTTCCTACTGCGTAGCCGGGAATTACGCGGCCTTCGCCCGGGTCTTTGTCAAAATTATCGGGTGGCTGGTTATCAACGCTTATTACTTTGTTTTGATTGAACGCAATATTAAAATCGGTGCTCCACGAAAAAGCACCTTCTATATTTTTTGTATTTAATACTAGTTCAACTCCTTGATTTTGAAGTTTACCTAAATTTACTAAAACACTGGAATAACCAGTAGAAGTTGGAATAAACTGAGGCAACAATAAATCACTAGAGATTCTTCTGTAAAAATCAGCAGAAAAATAAACACGATTTCTAACCAATCCAAGTTCAAATCCACCGTTGTAAGTTACCGCTTTTTCCCACCTTAGATTTGGGTTTGCTAAAGCCGAGGGAACCAAGCCTGTTGCTCCATTGTAGCCTGTATTTGAGGAAAAGAAACCCAATGTTTGAAAATCTCCAATTTGGTCGTTTCCAGTTAAACCCCATCCTCCTCTTACTTTGAGGTAACTTATAGTTTCAATGTTTTTTATAAATTTTTCTTCAGAAGCCAGCCATCCAAAAGAAGCCCCGGGAAAAATTCCATACTTATTTTCTGATCCAAATCTTGAAGATCCATCGTATCTAACACTTCCGTTGATAAAGTATTTTTCTTTTATTTTATAAATACCTCTTACAAAATAGGAAAGAAAACCCGAAGCAGTAATATAGTTGTAGCTATCTTGAGATTTTAACACGGCATTACCCGGTCTTTTAAAATAGTCGTTGGGGAAGCCAACACCTAAAAGCCCAACTCCTTCTTGTTTTCTATCTGTTAACTCAAATCCTCCAATTGCTGTAAGTTGATGTGTGCTATCGAACAACATTTTGGTATAGCTGAGGTAATGACTGCTAGTAATGATGTTTACGTTAGTTCTTCTGTCCCATGCATACGATTGACTGGCTGTGTCAAGAACATTTCTAAACTGAAATTCTCTTTCCACTTGATTGGTTAAATCGGCACCCACATTAGAACGCCATTTTAAATTTTTAACCACTTCATATTCAAAAAATAAGTTGGAATACGTTCTGTAATTATTGGCTACAAACTCAAAATTATCTAATTGCCACATTGGGTTACTTCCTGGGTTGTTGCCTTGTAAATTAAATGTACCATCGGAATTATAAATTGGTAAATAAGGCAAATTACGTTGTGCTTGTCCTAATCCTCCTGCATCACCTGTGGCAACTCTATTGTTCTGAGAAAATGCAAAATTAATACTAGCTCCTAATTTTATTTTATCAGTTGCCTGATTATCTATATCAATTTTTGTGTTAAATCTTCTAAAATCATTGCCTTTTAAAAAAGAGTTGTATTCGTAAAAACTACCACTGATGTAGAATTTTGTTTTGTCGTTTCCGCCACTTGCAGATAAGGATGCAGTTTGTGTTCTACCAGTCCTTAATACGGAAGGTATCCATTGATTGGCTTCGTTGTTATAATAGCCTGCAGCCAATAATGAATCAGCCATGCCTCTTGTAAATGCTCTGCCGTTCCAATCGCCCAATCTAGTTGTGGATTTGTCTTTTAACAAGGTATCTTGTTCACCCGCAGAATCTCTTAGCCTAAGGTGTTCTTCGGCATTTAAAAACTCCAAAATTTTTGTTGGTTTAATTGTACCATAATTGTAACTGAAATCAAATTTTGTTTTTCCTGATTTTCCTTTTTTTGTAGTAATTAAAATTACACCGTTTGCTCCTCTTGAACCATAAATAGCGGCGGCAGCAGCATCTTTAAGAACATCAATGCTTTCTATGTCATTTTGATTGATATCAGATAAAGGATTTGTTCCAGAACCTAAATTTCCGGGAGAAATATCCTGTGTGTTTATAATAATTCCATCTACAACATACAAAGGCTGTCCACCAGCTCCAATGGAATTTGTACCTCTTATGGTAACTTTAGAAGGAGCGCCAGCCACACCACTGGCAGCATTTACTTGTAGTCCGGCAATTCTTCCTTGCAAGGCATTGTCAACAGAAGGAACAGGGTTCATTGCAATTTCTTTGCTTTTCATAGTAGAGATTGCACCTGTAATGTCGCGTTTTTGTTCGGTTCCGTAACCAATAACAACAGCTTCTTTTAGCACAACTGCATCGTTACCCATTTTTATATTAAGGGTATATGCTTTTGCTTCTTTAATTTCTATGGATTTTTTTTGTTTGCCATATCCCAAACCCGAAACAACTACAGTAACTTTGCCCGAGGGCACGTTAGAAATTTTATAGTTTCCATCCAAATCTGTTGCACCACCATTTGTTGTGCCTTCTATTGTTGCGGCTGCGCCAATAACAGGCTCACCTTTTTCATCCACTACTTTTCCGGAAATACTTGCATTTTGTGCAGTAGAAATAGTAGACTGAATAAATAGGATAGCGAATATCCAGAATAACTTTAAAACGTAATTTTTGTGCATATCTAATTTTTAAAGTGTTTAATAAACACAAAGAAATAAAAATAAGTTAATTCAAACAAAAGAATAATTATTTAATATTGCATGAACAGTATAAATATTTGAGGAGTAAAATTTAGTTGTGAAACATGTCAATGTTAGAATTAGACCAAGAATTTTGGGACAGCAAATACCGAGAAAAATCTTTCGGTTGGGATTTAGGAGAAATTTCACCACCACTAAAAGAGTACTTTAATCAACTAGAAGATAAAAATATTGCCATTTTGATTCCTGGCTGTGGAAATTCTTATGAAACACATTACCTTTTGGAAATGGGATTTACCAACATTACACTCATTGATATATCTCCAACACTGACTAATGAACTGAGAAATAAATTTAAAAATAATAAATCGGTAAAAATTATGTGCGAAGATTTTTTTGGGCACAATGACCAATATGATTTAGTGGTAGAACAAACGTTCTTTTGTGCCATAAATCCAACATTAAGGGAAAAGTACTGTGTAAAAACAAAACAATTACTTTCAAAAAATGGGAAATTGGCAGGATTGCTATTTGACATTGTTTTTGAAAAAGCAGGCCCTCCTTTTGGAGGTTCTAAGGAAGAATACACCCTACTGTTCTCAAAATACTTTAATATTAAAACCATAGAAAACTGTTACAATTCTTTTTTTAAAAGGGCAAACACTGAATTGTTTTTTATTGCACACCAAAAACGAACTGAATAAATCTTTTAATTAAGTAACAATTATTACACTTGTTTTTGTTTAGCCATCTTACCTTTGTAAAAAATTTAATACCATGAATGCAAAATTCGCAGAATTAATAAATAGCGAAACACCAGTATTAATAGACTTTTTTGCCGAATGGTGTGGTCCATGCAAATTGATGAAACCGATATTAGAAGAATTAAAAACTGAAATAGGTGATTCCGCAAAAATTATTAAAATTGATATAGATAAAAATCCACAAATTGCTCAAGCATACAGAATACAGGGAGTTCCAACATTAGCAATTTTTAAAAATGGCCAAGTAATGTGGAGGCAATCTGGAGTTGTTCAAACAAAAGAGTTAAAAAGTCAATTAGAAAAATTTAAATAATAAATAACAATTATGAAAAAAATATCAACCCTTTTATTCGTTGCCTTTAGCTTTTTTGGTCAAATTAATTTTAGTTCTTGCCAAAATAAAAGTAATTATCAATTAAACGTAGATGATTTTCAAAAAAAACTAGCTTTGGCATCCAACGCAATGGTAATAGACGTTAGAACCTCTGGCGAATTTGATGGTGGACATTTGAGCGACGCAAAAAACATTGATTGGAATGGAAGTAGTTTTGAGGCGGAAATTCAAAAATTAGATAAATCAAAATCATATTATGTTTATTGTTTAGCAGGAAGTAGAAGTACTTCGGCAGCAAATAAAATGAGGAGTTTAGGTTTTAAAGAAGTGTATGAAATGCAAGGTGGAATTATGGCGTGGAACAATGCAGGAAAATCTTTGTCCCTGCCAAAAAATGCTACTACAGCAAAGACGGCGAGTCTTGAAGATTATAATAAAAAAATAAGTTCAAACAACAAAGATATTTTAATAGTAGATTTTTATGCACCTTGGTGTGGGCCTTGCAAAAAGATGGCGCCAATGTTTGAAGAAGTTGAGAAAGAGCAAGCTTCAAAACTTAATTTTGTAAAAATAAATGTAGACGAGAACAAAGATCTCTGCAAAAAACTTGGCATTGTAGATTTACCCACTACCATTATTTATAAAAACGGAAAAGAAATTTGGAAGAAATCTGGTTTTATTGAAAAGAGTGAATTAATAAAAGCTTTACCTTAAAAGGAAAGACAAATTTATTTTTCGTTCTATTTTTTTAAAATTTCCAATGCTCTCTCAACAGTAATTTTTTTGTTGCTGGCATATCCAACAAGGAAGGCATCATTTAAACCAACTTTTTGTGCTTCCTCTCTAAGGCGATTTGCTTCTTCTATATTTTTAAATTTTCCGATTGAATAAGTTGTTAACCCATCATCGCTTTTGCTTACATCTATTCCTTTTGGAGCCAATTGTAAAAATAAATTTAAGGTTTCAACAGGGACATCTTTTCTAAAAACACCAATTTGAACTTTTATAAACACTTCGGAGGCAGAAACATTTGAGACATCTGGGTTTGTTGAAGAAATTGAATTATTTACAGAAGAATTGCTGTCTTTAATAAATGCTTTTTGGTTTACTAGAGAGCCAGAAACTAATGCTGAATTACCTTGAGTTCTTTCAATTTCGGCAGCTTGCTCTAAACTTATTCTTCTTTTATTAAAAAATGGAATTACAAAGGCATCTCTTACTCCTGCATTTACACAGAAGTTTTTTGCGTCGTTGGCCTCTGCCCTATTGTTAAATATCCCAACTGAATATCTGATGTTTCTGTTTCTAAGCGTATCGTAGTAAAGCGGAGAAAGTCCGTTTAATGTTTTAGAATTAACCAAAGTTTTGTATACGCCTACTTGAACAGTGTATAACAATTGCTCAAAAGATTTTAAATTCTTTTGTTCTTTAAGTATTTCAACAATTTCCGGATTATTGTTTATGTTTTCCGCAATAGCATCTGCCTGGTTAATCTGGCCTCCATCACAATCTTTTCCACTTGCTATTAAAGCTCTTGCAGCAGGAACTGATATTTTTCTGCCGTTACAATAAGCTACTACAAAACAATCCGAATAAACACCCGCAGCAATTTGTTTTCTGGCATCATTTGCAGCATCAAACTCAGAAAATTCTCCTGCAAAATATCTAATCATTCCAGTTGCTGAGTTTTCTCCAAAAATAGGTCGTATATCTCCAAAGGCATTTTCTGCAACTTTACGTTTAAATGCCCCAATTTGCACTTTAAAAATTATTCCTTTTGGAACCGAAGCGTCATAAGCAATAGCGATAGAATTTGAATTGCTTGTGCCAGAAATATTGGTTGTTGAAGTATTTTCTATCTTTCCTATTCGATTATTTGTTTCGGTTTTAGATATAGATTCTTTTAACTCAGCAGGTTCTTTACTTTCCTTGTTTTGTTCTTGTGGTTCTTGCTTAGGTGCTTCGTTTTTTTCATTTTTAACAGAAGTGGCTGCGGCTAATTCTTTTGCTTTTTCTTGTGCTAATAATTGAGACTTCTCTTTTTCGTCTGAGGCTTTCTTTTTCTCTGGATTCAAACTAAGTAATTCATCCTCTAAACCTTTAATCTCTGAGTTTTCATCAACAAATTCTGTTTTTCCAATTTTTTCATAGATAAGTGTGTAGTCACTGGCTTCTCTGTTATCTAACTTATTAACAAAATCAATAGCTTTATCGTCTTTTGCTTTAGTTTCTTTTGCTAACTTTTTTGCAACAGCATAGGAAGCATCAGCAATTTTTAAATACAATGCAGAAGAATCTTCTTTTTGTTTAGAAAGTTCTTTAAGTTTTCTTTTTTGTTCGCCTGTAGCACCATCAGCCATATCAGAAAGTTCAGCAGCCTGCATTCCTAGAATATTAGCAGTATCTCCGCTTTGTTGTGCCTTTGCTAAATATTTTGAATAAACAAAATTTATACTATCACCTTCCTGACGAAGATTGTAATATGTATTAAATTGATTAGATTCAACTATTTCTTTGATTGCCTCTGCAGAAAAACTTAATCCATTTATTTTGTCGCCTATCTTGTAGTTTCTGTATTTATTGTATTTGGGTTTGGATGGATTTGATGAGACTTCAGCATTAATTGTGTTTGATTTGGTTTCTGTTTCCGAAAGTTTATTTTGTGCTGCGGCATCTGCTGTGTTTTGTGAATTAGATATATTTTCGGCACTTGTATTTTTATTTGTTGGTGCTGTTGAAGCAGAAATTCCAGTTGTTATTTTTGTGTTTTTGTCTGCTTCGCCAGTTGCGCTAGTAGGAGCAGCACTATTATTTGTAGCTTTTGCACTATTTTCGTTAGCGTTAGATACTGGCTTGTTTACAATTTCAGCGGTTGTTGTTGTATTCTCTAATTTAGAAGTTGAATTTTCTACAGCACTATTTTCTTGGTTTGTTTTAGAATTGGCTTGTGTGTTGGTAGTATTATTTTCAATTGGGTTGACTGGTAAAGTAGTATTGGCATTTGTTGTTGGTTCTTTTTCAGAACTATTAGTTGAATTTTTACTTACTGTTCCTGTTTTTTCTGTTCCCCCAGCATTAGTTTCAGCAGTTAAATCGCTTTTTGGCGAAACAATAGAGACATATTCAGCTTTTACGCTTTCAGCTTCAGAAAGACTTAATTTACTCAGGAATTCCTCGTTTGCAGTTTTCTTTTGAGCTAATGTATTTGTTTTGTTTGCTAACAAATTCTTTAAACTGTCTGCCTTTGCCAAATCTTTTCTTCCTTCTAAATCAAGTAAAACGGCATCAGTTTCAACTTTTCTTCTTAACTTTTTATCTCCACTTTCTTGGGCAGTTTCTAACAATTCTAAAACAGAGTTAATTTTATTATTTCCACTTGTAATTAATTGCTCAATTTCAGATTTACCTTGTTCAAGCTCTTTGCTTAATGCATCTTCATCTAATTTATTTTTTACATAAATAGCAGAATTTCCTACTAAGGGCGTTCCAGAATTTGTTTTGGTACTAATTTCTGTTGTGCTGTTTTTGCCTGCTGTGTTTGTTGATGCTGTTTCTGCTAAACTATTATTATTGGTGGTGGCATTCTCCTTGGTTCTTTCTGTTTCAGCTTCTTTTCTTTTTGCATTCTCTGCTTCTATTTTGGCAGTTTCTGCAGCAGCATCTGAAACTCTTTTCTTTTCGGCAGCTAACTTATTTTCTGCGAGTATAGGATTTCTAGCATCCTCTGCTTGCTTTTTTAATTCAACAACAGCTGTAGAAATAGAGTCAATTCTTGCTTGTTTTTTTGCAGCGCTGTTTTCATAGTCTTTTGCTGCATTTTCTGCATCGGTTTTTTTGGTTTTATTTTTTAAACCGGCAGCGTAATCTCTTAAATCTTTTGCGGTGGCTAAATCTTTTTGCTTACTTGTTTCAAGGCTAGCAATAGGTTTTTCAATTTCTTCTGCCTTAACTTCAAGTTCTTTTGCCTTTTTTTCATTTGCTTCTGTAGCTAACTTATTGGCTTCGTATATATTCTTTACTTCAGCCAAAACTCTATTTTGATTTTCAAGTACTTTAGCTTGCAAGGAATTTGCTCTTTCTAATTTCTTTACTTTTTCTGTAGAATTTTTTTCGGTTTCTGATTGTGTTTTAAGCGCTGAAATATCTACCAACAAGGATTTATTTTCTTCACTTATTTGGGCAATAACAGTAGAATTAGTTAATAGCTTTTCTGAATTTGCAATTTCGGTTTGTTTGGATTCAATTTCTGTATTTTTAAACGCTAAACCTTTAGTATTTTCTTCGATAAAAATTTTATTGGCTTGTTCAATTAATTTATTTTTTTGAACCGGGTCTTTTGTTTGAGCGGCTCGCTTTTTAAAATCATTAGCCTTGTTTATTTGTTCAACAGAAATACCATTACTGCTTGTGCTATTATTAATGGCATTTGCTACAACCTGATTTTCTGAACTAATATTGCTGTTTTGTACTTTATTTTCTTTAGTAGCATTATCAGCATTGTTCGTAACTGGTTCAACCTTGCTTTGATTAGAATTGTTCTCTTGCTTTGCAGCCGTCTTTTCCTGATTTTCTGTTTTTGCAACAGCAATTCCAGCATCTACTTTTGCTTGATTTCTTTCTTCAGTAAGCTGAGCCAATTGTTTTTGAACCAATTCTTTTTGTTTTGGGTCAGAATGAGTATTTAAGTCTTTGTTTAGATTTTCAATTTGATTGTTTAATTCATCAATTTTTGCCAACTTAGGGTCAGCATTAGGAGTGTTATTTGTTTCTGGCTTAAAGTTCTTTTTATCAGCACTAAAGCTAGCAAATCCATCGTTGTTTCCTTTTTCAGCAATGGCCTCAAGTGACGCAACATATTTCTCCTGTTTGTCGCTTTTTCCCTTTTTTTCTGTGTACCTTGCTTCGGCTTCTTTCAGCTGTGTTTGCATTTCTTCGGCCTGCATGGCATAAATCTCTGCTTTCTTTTTTAGCGAAGTACTTTTCTTTCTTTGGCTTTCATTTTCGAAATAGTTTGCGGAGTCTGACTTTTCCTTGGTAATTTTTGCTAAATCATCGGTTTCTTTTTTAACTACATCCGTTTCATTTTTAAGTCTTTTAAATTCGTCGCTCTCTGTCCTGAGTATTTTTTGGTGTTCAATTGTAATATTTGGATATTCTTTATTTTTTGTTTTTTCTGCCTGATTCAATTTATTCGTTGCAATTGCATTGGATTCTTTAGGGCTCAAAGATGACGATGTTGCAGTAGCATTTACATCCAAATTAGCCATATCCTTTAACAGTTGAATAGAGGCTTGCAGAGTTGCTTCGGGGGTTGAAGATTCGTCGTATTTATTGCTAATAGTTAATACTTCTTTGCCGTTAATTTTTGAATAGTTAACAAGTTGCAACAATGGAATTAGTTTAGTATTTTCAGGAATAGTAACTTTTTGATTTTGAGTTAAAAAACCATTAGTTTCTACAGTATAGCTATAAGTACTTCCTTGCCTTAGCATGAGCTGAAAATCTCCAGTTTTTGGATTGGTGTTTATTGCACTAATTAGCTTGGTATTATCTTCGGTTTTAATGGTGATTTTTGTTGGAGTATGAGTTTGCGGATCATTGGCAAAGAAATTTCCTTTTATCAATACAAATTTGCCCGGAAGTCTTTCTTTTTTAATTTTAAAAACAGAAATATTTTTTGCATCGCTACTACGTTTGGAGGCAAAATAAGCAAAATCTATTTTAGGATCTGAGATAAACAACACGTCATCATCTGGAGTATTAATTGCAAAATCAAGATTTTCTGGAGTAGAAAACAAACCTTTGGTAGAATCGTAAACAGTTCTAAAAATATCAAATCCACCCATTGAATTATGACCTTTTGATGCAAAGAACAAAGTTTTACCATCAGAAGAAGGAAAAGGATAATCATCGTCAAAAGGTGAGTTAATTGCATTGCCGAGGTTTTGAGCTTTGGGCCAAGAAAAATTATCATTTTTAGCAATTCTATAAATTTCTTTATGGCCTTTGTCTTCATCGCCATAACTAGAAAAGTATATGTATGGATTTGCAGGATTAACTACTATTACTGAAGTTTCATTTCTTTTTTTATCTTCAATGGATTTTAAATCATCAGGTTTTACCAACACTTTTATACCAGACTTTCCTAAATCGTACGCCCTAAAGTAATCTGAAATGGGAAATTGGTTCTTTTGAATTACGGAGATGTCGGTAATGGACTGTAGCAGCGATTTGCCGTTTTTGCACATGTCAATTTGCCTATCCACATCAAATTTTGTGAGGTTTTTTGAAGTTGCCTTAGTTTTATACAAATTATAATTAGCCACTGCCTCGTCAAATCGATAATTTAAATGCAAGGCTTTTCCTAAATAAAAGTAAACTTCTTTGTCAATTTCTGGGCTTTTGGCAGCTGTGCTTAAATAAGCAATTGATTTTTCTTTTTCTTTACCGGCCATTAAAATACAAACCCCATAACGATAATTCATTTCGGGATCTTTGGGGTATAGGCTTAATAGCTGAGAATAAAGAGGCAAACATGCCGTATAATCATCGTTGTTAAAATACTTTGCTGCTTTTGACTTTAGTTCTTTTTCTGAACCAAAATTATCTTGGGCATCAGAAAATAAAGGAATTGAACAAGAGAATACTAAAATTAAAAAACATGTAAATTTTCTCAAACTCATCATTCTGTGTAAAACCTATATTTGGACAAGTATAACCAAGTTAATTTAAATGGTGCTATTACGAAGAAAAAAAAAATTGGTTTTAGAAAATTTTCAAATTGCTTTCTTTTTAAATGAAAACATTTTTGATTCCTCCTTTTTGAGGAGTCTTTCAATATTTTTTTGATGAGTAATAAGCATTAAAATTGAAACCATTAGGGAGAAAATTACCATAGTTGGATAATCTGTTTTTAAAATTGCCAAGACAAATATTGGAAAACTTAATGCTGCACTAATTGAACTAAGAGAAACATAACCGCTGAGTATAAAAATAACTAAAAAAACAAGGATGGCCAACAAGGCGCTTGGGAAATTTAATGCCAATACTATGCCTAGCATTGTAGCTACTCCTTTTCCTCCTCTAAACTCTGCAAATACGGGAAATAAATGTCCAATAAAGGCACTTATTCCAAAAGCTAATTGAAGATTTATAAATGCATCGGAATTTGATGGAATATCTGAAATTAATCCAACAAGTAAAATGGAGATAGACCCTTTTAAAACATCAATAATTAAAACTGGAATACCAGCCGATCTACCTAAAACTCTAAACGTATTTGTTGCACCGGCATTTCCACTTCCATACTCTCTTACATCTTTGTTGTAAAATAATTTGCCAATCCAAACCGCTGTAGGTATTGATCCCAAAAGGTAAGCAACAATTAAACCTAAAATATTTAATGGTGTTATCAAATTCTATTGTTAATGCGGTGCAAATTTAACAATTTCTTAATAATAAGTACAATTGTTTCAAAAATCAAATGAATTTGTACAAGTAAAAATTAATAAAACAGGGTAAAATTCGAAAATTTATAAAAATTTACATTTAAAAGTTTCTTTAACTGCCTGTTCAACAAAATTATGCTACCTAAAAGAAATTATATTCAAAAAATTATGCAATTATTAATTATTTGGCTTTAAATTACAACAGTTGTAAATTTATAATTAAACTCTATTTATAATTTTGTGCATAGCCATATGAATAGCCATACCCATATCCGTATTTCCCGAGAATTTTATTTATTTTTTTCCTTTTAACACCATTCAGAATAAGTGCAAAATTTCCTGTATTTCTTTGCTCGGCTACCTCTGTAATAATTCTTATGGATTCTTTATGCGGAAACTTTGTATTAATAATGTGTATGTTAATGTCTGAATATTTCATTAGCTCCACTCCATCAGTAATTAAGCCTATTGGTGGGGTATCAATTATAACATAGTCATAATTTTCTTTTCCAAAATTTATAATTTCTTTGACTCTTGAACTCAAAACCAGCTCCGATGCATTTGGGGGAATTGGGCCGCATAGCAATAAATCTAAAGTTGGAATGGGTGTTTTTACAATAGCATCTGCAGGAAGCGATTTTCCAATTAATATGGTTGACAAACCAATGTCTGATTGCAAATTTAGTACTTGTCCTATTCTTGGTTTGTGCATATCAAATTCCAGCAACAAAACTTTTTTATCAGATTTTGCAAGTATTATTCCCAGATTAATAGAACTAAATGTTTTTCCCTCTGATGGATTCCTTGATGTAAATAGAAAAACCTTTGCATCTTCATTTCTATTGATGTACTGGAGATTGGTTCTTATGATTCTGAAACATTCCACCAATTGCGATTTAGGTGGTAGATTAATTAGGAAATCGCCCAAATTTTGATTTTTGGGAATTTCAAAGTGAATAATCTCACCCAGAATTGGAAGATTGGTTTTTTGTTTCAATTCAGTGATACTTTCTAATTTTTCGATGAAAACAGTTATTAAAAAAATTAGAATAAGAGCAATAGCTAAACCCACCAAAATAAAGCTTAAAGTTATATTTGATTTGTTGGGTTCTACTTTTCCCGTTGCTCTTGCAGATTCGATAATTTTTGAATCTGATATAATCCCGGCACGAGCAATTGTTGTATTTGCTTTTCTTTCGAGCAAATACTCATACATTTTTTGGTTTATTTCTAATTGTCTTTGAATATTTAACAATTCCCTCTGCTTCAGGGGTATATCTGCGATTATTTTTTCAAACTCCGCAATTTTTTTATTGTTCGTTATTATTTGATTACCCAATTCAAATTTAGAGTTTTGAATATAATTTAATAATTTCTGCTTTAAATATCTAATTTGATTGTCAATTTCAACACCACTTATATTTTTATATGTTGTGTATGTAATGTCAGCGTTTCTTTTAATCTGCAATGTAAAAAGGTCTTCTAGTCCCTTTTTAAGAAAAGCATCATTTGTTGATATAAGAAATTGAGGGGGCATGTTATCAGAGTTTTTATTTTCAATTATAAACTTCTCCATTTGAGCCAAGCCATTTAATTTATAATCAATTTCTTGATTTGTTTTTTCAACTTCCACTAAATTATTGTAGAGCAACTCTTCTTCTTTATTTAAATTAAGGATAGCTTCTTTATCCTTATAATCTTGCATTTGATCTTGCGTTTCGTTTATTATATCAGTTAATTCTTCTAGTTGTTTATTAATATAAGAAATGGTTTTTTCGTTAATGTTTAATTTGGACTGAAGCGTATTTTCAATATATACTTTTCCTAAGGTATCAAGAAATGCAATTGCTCTTTCTTCAATATTATCCTTAATCCAGATTTGTATAATTCCGGTGTATTCAGGAACTTCACAGTATAAGGCAACTTGGTATTTCTGAATTAATTGTTCTCGGTTTTTGATAACAAATTTATAGGGTACCTTTCTTAGTTCCTTAGCAAATTGGTTTGTTAATTCTGAATTGTTGTTTACAATGATATTAAAATCAGGATTAACAGCTGGAACACCAAAAAGATACTTTTTTGTTTCTATTTTTTCATTTCTCTGATATGAAAGTTGAAATTCCTTATTATTTAAATACTTAAAAGATATTGGTAGCTCATAAATAAAAGAATTGCATGATATTAATTTTACTTCAAAAGGTAAATTTTTAAAAACCTCTGATGTTTTTAATCTTCCATCTATGAAATATGAAACATCTAAGTTTAATTTGTCTACAGTTAATTTAAGTAAATCATAAGACTTTATTACCCTAATTGCATTATAATTATCTGTATAATCTCTAAAATTTCCATAACCTGGACCACCATTCATTCCTTGAAAAATTGTGCTTCCTACATCATATGTATCATTAGATTTAATTAAAATTTGAGAACTAGCTTCATAAATATTTGGAAGTTTGTAAGTATAAAAGAAAGCCAATATGTAACTCAAAATAACGGATACAGCAATTATTACCCAGTATTTTGAAAATATTCTGAAAATATTTTTTATTTCATTTGGATCAATTATTGAAGTGCTCTTGTTTGGATTATTCAATTTAATATTATTTAAAAATGTTATACTTTACAATGCAAAATATGGCCCTGAAACCGTCTTTCCAGTTTATTTTTTTTCCTTCTTCGTAGGTTCTTCCATAATACGAAATTCCAACTTCATAAATTCTTATTCCTTTTAATCTGCTAATTTTTGCTGTTACTTCAGGTTCAAAGCCAAATCTTTTCTCTTTTAAATTCAAAGATTTTATCTGGTCTGCCTTAAACAATTTATAACACGTTTCCATATCTGTTAAATTTAAGTTGGTAAACATGTTCGAAAGGAAAGTTAAAAACTTATTTCCAATTGTATGCCAAAAAAATAAAATTCTATGTGGCCTTCCTCCAACAAATCTTGAACCATAAACAACATCAGCAAATCCATCTAAAATAGGTTTTAGCAAGATATTATATTCATTGGGATCATATTCTAAATCTGCATCTTGAATTACAATAAAATCACCAGTAGCTTTTGAAATTCCCGTATGCAATGCGGCGCCTTTACCTTTATTTTTTTCGTGTTTAAAATATGAAATGGTAAGACTGGGATTGTTCTTCATGTAATTTTTAATTACTGCTTCTGAATCATCCTTTGAAAAATCATCAACAAAAACAACTTCCTTTTGAATATTCGAAATTAGACTTACGTTTTTTATCTTATCCAAAATTAAATGAATTGTTTTTGCTTCGTTGTATGCAGGTATTACAATAGATAATTTCATTAAAGTATTAAGATAAAAATGCAATTTCGGATATTCCGCCCTTAACAATTTGATTTAATTGTACATTTATTTTAGAAGTAAGCGGCAGGTAAAGGTCAACACGAGAGCCAAATTTAATAAAGCCAAATTCATTTGTTTGTTTTACCACATCATTTTCTTTGCAATACCAAACAATTCTTCGGGCCAAAGCTCCTGCAATTTGTCGCATTAAAATCTCCTCGCCTTTTGCTGTTTTAATTGCTATGGTAGTTCTTTCATTTTCAGTGCTTGATTTTGGATGCCATGCAACTAAAAATTTTCCAGGGTGATATTTAAAAAAAGAAACGATTCCGCTAACAGGATTTCTGTTGATATGAACATTTGTAGGCGACATGAAAATACTTATTTGAATACAATTAGTTTTTAAATATTCTGGTTCAAATACATTTTCAATAACTACAACCTTACCATCTGCTGGAGAAATGATTGAATTTTCATCTAGTTTTAATATTCTAATTGGGTTTCTAAAAAACTGAATGACTACAATTATTAAGAAAAGAGAAATAATGTAAGACAAGTATATTAGTAATTTATTGCCAAAAAAATTTGAAAACCATATTAATACAATACCCGTAACTATTACAATTATTAGAGACGTATAACCTTCTTTGTGAAATTTCATTAAATATATATTTCGCAAATATGTGAAAAAATCAGTTAAAATAAATTATGAATTTTATTTATTGAGTTTAATTTTCGCTTTAATTAGTTGATTTTCTTTCCAAATCATTAAAATACTGGAAAGAAAAAAGGGAGTACTAGGAATTTTATACCTAACAAGTGCTCCAAAATTTGAAGTTGATAAACCTACTGCAAAACCAAAAATAATAGCATACAATATTGAGAAGAATATGACAGGATTTTCTGAAATAATTTTATAAAATTGAAAAATTCCTATAGAAAACAAAACATATAAAAAGAATAGAAGTACTAAGGTATTTTCAATTGCAGAAATAAGCATAACAATGTTTTTAGCATCTATCAATGTTGGTCTAAAAATTCCTGAAAAAACCGCAATAGGAAATTTGCTCAATACTCCTGAAATTGTGGGTTCAAATTCACCAATATCAAAAGCATTTCCCTTGTTATACTCTTGTTTTAAATCTTTTTGTGTAACTGATGCTTTATTTAAAATACTTTCAACAGAGGAGTATGCTCCTAAATCTCCTTTTATCGAAGAAAACAAAATTAAAAAGAAGCCTAATACAATGCTGAATAAAATTGGTCCAAATACAAATCTTGCCAAAGAGTTATTTACGTTCTTTAATTTTGTAAAGGCAAACCAAAGCAATGCACCTGGCACAAGTGATAAAACAATATAGGGCTTAATTTTCAGTACAAAATAACCAGCAATTAATGCTATTAGTGTATTTTTAAATATAGATTCTCTTTGTATAAATGCTTTATGTAAATGAAAAGTAAACCAGCAGGCGCCAGTTAGTGTAAAGGTGTCTTTTAAAATTCCGGAACCCCAAAATATTAAAGATGGGATGAATATTGTGGTATAGATAAATTTTTCAGTTAATTGAGGATAATATTCGCAGAACAATTTGTATAATTTCCATATTCCAGAAAATGATAATGCTGATAAAATTACCGAAGTGGTTATGTATGAATTAAAACTTATAAACTCAATTATGCTTGTGAGCCTAACCACCATAAATGCTTGCGGGTCTTTCCAATACTGTGGATAGCCAGTTCTGTAATCAAAATATCCTATGTACTCCCAAGTATAATTACCAGTTAAAATCTTAAAAAAAATATCAGTGTGGTAGTATGATAGTTTCTTTAAAGAAATAGCAGCTTCATGGTAGGCATTTGTGTCACCACCATTATAATAAAGCACATATACAAGACAAAAGACAATTGAGCCAATCATTTTTAAAAGGAGTCCTGAAGTAAAAAATTCAAACTCAGGCTCGAACTTAACTCTCTTTTTTTTAATGTTCCTGCCGATAAAAAATATAATCAATAAATACAGTGGTGGCAAAACAAAATCCCAAACGGTTAGCATTTACAGATGTTTTTTTTAATTTTGTCAAATATAAAACGATTTGTTTTGATTAATACCATTTTTATTTCACTTGATGGAATGACGGATCCTCTTGGGCAATCGCAAGTCTTGCCTTATTTGAGGGGTTTGAGCAAATTGGGATATAATTTTTGGATAATTAGCCTAGAAAAAGAAGAAGCTTTTTTTAAAAATAAATTAGCCATTGAAAACATTTGCAACGCAAGCAATATAAAATGGCATCCAATTAGATACAAAAATAAATTACCTATTTACTCCCCTTTTTTAAATTTAAAAAATGTATTAAGTGAGGCAGAAAATGTCATTAGGACAAATAAAATAAATCTCCTCCATTGCAGAGCCTATTTTCCATCAATTGTTGGGCTCAAACTAAAAAAAAAATATAATATTCCTTTCATCTTTGACATGAGAGGTTTTTTTGCTGATGAAAGAATAGATGGCGGACAATGGAACTTGAATAATCCAATTTACAAGAAGGTTTATAATTACTTCAAGAAAAAAGAAAAGCTATTTTTAACTGAAAGTGCTCATAACATCAGTCTCACCTATGAAGCATTAAAACACATTAGCGCAATAGATCTGAAAGGAAAAAAATTATCTCCAACAACTGTTATTCCTTGCTGTGCAGATTTAAATCATTTTTCAATAAAAGACACGTCAAAGGAAAATTCTATTTTGCTCAAAAAAAAATTAAACATTACTGCAGAAAAATACGTTTTGGTTTATTTAGGTGCGGTAGGTTCTTGGTATATGACGAATGAGATGATGCAATTTTTTGTGGAGTTAAAGAAAGAAAAAAAAGAAGCATTATTTCTTATTTTAACTGCAGAAGAGCCTAAAATAGTTTTTGATTCTGCAAAAAAAGCAGGTATTTTGTTTGATGATATAAGAGTAATAAAAGCAAGTAGAAAAGAAGTTCCTGAGTATTTACTTTTTTGTGATTCATCAGTATTTTTTATTAAGCCAGCATTTTCTAAAAAAGCTTCTTCACCGACAAAATTAGGCGAGTTGCTTAGTATGGGAATTCCGGTGGTGTGTAATAGTGGAGTTGGTGATGTAAATGAAATAGTAACAAAAAGTAATACTGGAGTAATTGTAAATGATTTTAAAGAATCAACCCTTAATGCCGCAGCCAAACAAATATTAAGTTACCCTAGAGGTGAAAAATTAAGAGAGAAAGCAGAATCAGTTATTGATTTTTTCTCTTTAGAGGAGGGAATTAAAAGATATGCCTCGGTTTACGAAAAGGTAGTGGGAAAACCTTAACTATGATGGTATTTTTCTCCCTTTAATATTGTGAAGCCACGATAGAGTTGCTCTAAAAAAAACAATCGCACCATTTGATGAGAGAAAGTCATCTGCGAAAGTGCAATTTGTTGATTGGCTCTGGAATAAACATCTTCTGAAAACCCAAAAGGTCCACCAATAACAAATACAAGTCTTTTAATTCCCGAATTCATATTTTTTTGAATCCAATTTGAGAAATTAATTGAATTAAACTCTTTTCCATGTTCATCCAAAAGAACAACAAAATCCTGATTTGTTATTTTCTTTAATAAAAGCTGTCCTTCTAGAATTTTTTGTTCTTCTGTTAAAAATATTTTTTTGGGAATCAATATCGTTTCTGTTTCAAATGCTACGTAATGCTTTAACCGTGACTCATAAATGCTGCAGCCTTCTTGCAAGTATGATTCGTCTGTTTTACCAATTTGTAATAAAAGTACTTTCACCAAAAACTAATTACTGGATAAACGAAAAAGTTGTTCCTCCAAGGACTTAATTTTACTTTCTGCATCTTGCTTTTTCTTTTGTTCAATTGCAAGAACTTCGGGCTTTGCATTGGCAACAAACTTTTCGTTCTCTAGTTTTTTCATCACAGAACTAAGAAATCCTTTATTGTATTCTAAATCTTTTGTAAGAGTTTCTTTTTCTTTTGCAATGTCTAAAGACCCTTCAGATTTAATGGAATATTCTGCATTATTAGTTAGATAAACAGCGTTTAAATTATCATTTGATGCATTTACACTAATTTCTGATAGGTTTGCAATTTTCTTGATAACTGGATAAAAATCATTCAGTTGAAATTCGGAAGACTTCTCGGTAACAAAAAGTTCAAGCTTGATTTTTGGAGAAATTTGTTTTGTATTTCTATAATTTCTAATTTGAGCAATCAATTCAAAAGCAATTTCCGATTTAGCTATTAGTTTGTTATCTGTGCTTCCTAATTTTGGCCAATTAGAAATAATTATGCACTCCTTTTCATTTCTGTGTTTTATTAGATGCCACAATTCCTCAGTAATAAAAGGCATAAAAGGATGCAAAATACCAATTAACTTTTCTAAAAATTCTAAACTTGCCTGGTATGTTTTTCTATCAATTGGTAAAGCTTTGCCATCAATAAATTCTGGTTTAATAATTTCTAAAAACAAACTACAAAAGTCGTCCCAAATGAGTTTATAAGTAACCATTAAGGCATCACTAATTCTATATTTATCATAAAAAGTATTAATATTTTGCAGCTCTTGATTAAATTTTGATTCAAACCAACGTATAGCCAATGCGTTAGTTTCATTTTGCGCTAAAGAATCATCTACTTCAAACCCTTTTAACAACCTAAAGGCATTCCAAATTTTATTCGAAAAATTTCTTCCTTGTTCGCATAAACTTTCATCAAAAGGTAAGTCGTTGCCAGCAGGAGAACAAAACAACATGCCTGTTCTAACACCGTCGGCTCCGTATTTTTCTATTAAATCTATTGGATCTGGAGAATTGCCAAGTGATTTACTCATTTTTCTACCTTGCTTATCTCTAACTATTCCGGTTAAATAAACATTGGAAAATGGCTTTTGCCCTTTGTATTCGTATCCTGCAATAATCATTCTTGCTACCCAAAAAAATAAAATTTCAGGAGCAGTAACCAAATCATTTGTTGGATAATAATAGTTTATATCGGCGTTTTCAGGATTCTTGAATCCATCAAAAACTGAAATGGGCCAAAGCCAACTGCTAAACCATGTATCTAATACATCTTCGTCCTGCCTTACGTCGTTATCAAAATTAATTGAAGAATCTTTTTGTCTTATAATTTCTTTAGCCTCTTCAGAATTTTTTGCCACTACTATTTCTCCATTTGGCAGATAGTATGCGGGTATTCTCTGCCCCCACCACAACTGTCTGCTAATACACCAATCATGAACATTTTCCATCCAATGTTTGTATGTGTTTTTAAACTTTTCGGGTAAAAGTTTAATAGAATCATTCATTACATTTTCTAAGGCAGGTTTGCTTATTCTGTCCATTTTCAAAAACCACTGCATAGAAAGTTTTGGTTCAATTACTGCATTGGTTCTTTCGCTATGTCCTACTTTGTTTTTTATTTGTTCAATTTTTACTACTAGATTTTTCTCTTCTAAATCTTTTATTATTTTTTTTCTAACAACAAATCTGTCTTCGCCAATATAAAAACCTGCTTCCTTGCTAAGCGTGCCATTTGGATTTAAAGTATCTATTGTTTGTAGTTTATGCTTTTGACCTAAATTATAGTCGTTTATATCATGAGCAGGAGTAACTTTTAATGCACCAGTTCCAAATTCTTTGTCAATGTATTCATCAAAAATAATAGGCACTATCCTATTAATCATAGGTATTATTGCATACTTACCTTTTAAGTGGAAATATCGTTCATCTTGGGGGTGAACACAAACGGCAGTATCGCCCAAAATAGTTTCGGGCCTTGTAGTTGCAATAGTTATGTATTCAGTTGGATTATAATTTGCAGCATCAATTTCTTTAGAATTGCAAATTGGATATTTTACAAAATATAAATTAGCATTTCCTTCTTTGTAAATTACTTCTTCATCCGAAACAGCTGTTAAGCCTTCGGGATCCCAATTTACCATTCTTACTCCTCTATATATTTCGCCTTTGTTGTATAAATCAACAAAAACATCTATCACTGCTTGACTTAAATCTTCGTCCATAGTAAACTTAGTTCTTTCCCAATCGCACGAAGCACCAAGCTTTTCTAGTTGTTTAAGAATTATTCCACCATACTTTTCCTTCCATTCCCAAGCATATTTTAAAAATTCTTCTCTGCTTAAATCGCTCTTGTTAATTCCTTTATCTTTTAGCATTGCCACAACTTTTGCTTCTGTGGCAATAGAAGCATGATCAGTTCCTGGAACCCAGCAAGCATTTTTACCTTGCATTCTTGCTCTTCTAATTAACACATCTTGAATTGTATTATTAAGCATGTGACCCATGTGCAAAACACCCGTTACATTAGGTGGAGGAATTACTATTGTATAAGGCTCACGACTATCGGGAACAGAACGAAAAAAATTATGTTTTAGCCAGTAAGCGTACCATTTGTTTTCAGTAGATTTGGGATCGTATGTTTTAGGAATTTCCATTGTTTTTTTTGATTAAAGTGCGAAAATAATGATTTTTACCTCAAATTAATTTTCAATTATGCAATTCAATCTAAGAAATAAAGTTGTTTGGGTTACTGGTGCTAGTTCCGGAATTGGCTTAGCGCTTGCTGAAGAGCTCTATAATGAGGGAGCAAAGCTTGTTATTTCGGCAAGAAATGAAAGTCAATTAATTGAAATAAAAAACAAATTTCCCATTAAAGAAAATTGTTTGGTATTGCCTTTTGATTTAAAAAACAGTACAGAATTTGAAAAGTATCATCAACAAATAATTAAAAAATTTGGCAGATGTGATGTATTAATAAACAATGGAGGATTTAGCCAAAGAAGTAAAGCAATGGAAACAACTCAGGCATTAGAAAGAGAAATTATGGAAATAGATTATTTTGCCCAAGTAGCGCTTGCCAAAACCGTTTTGCCAACAATGAAAAAATTAGGAGGAGGCAAAATTGTTGTTGTTAGCAGCATTGCAGGTAAGTTTGGTTTTTATCTTCGTTCTACTTATTCGGCTGCAAAGCATGCATTACAAGGCTACTTTGAAAGTTTAAGACTTGAAGAAGAAGGAAATAATATTTCTATACTATTAGTTTATCCTGGCAAAATAAAAACAAACATCTCATTAAATGCAGTTTTATCAAATGGAAACAAACACAATTCTATTGATAAAAGTTTTGAAAACTGCATGACTGCTCAAGAGTGTGCAAGAAATATTATTGTTGCTATAAAAAATAATTCAGAAGAAATTTTAGTAGGAAGAAAAGAAATTTTGATGGTAAAAATAAAAAACTATTTCCCACTTATTTTTAAAAAATTGATTAGAAAAATTAAAAGAGAGTAATATTTTCTGATATTTAATTACACTCCAAAAATGCAATAAAATGTATATTTGGAATTTGATGACATTATTTTACTGTTTTTCAATGCTTTAAAAAATGTTATTTAATCTTATAGTATAACATAAATTCTAAATTTTAAATTCTAAAAAATATTACTCTGATATTTATCACTACTCCAAAAATACAATAAAATGTATTTTTGGAGTTACATGATATTTATTAACTGGTTTTCAATATTTTAAATAAATGCAATTTGAAATTTTAATATAAAATAAATTTTATATTTGTAACTCAATTCCAAAAATACATAAATATGCAAATTTGGAGTATTAATAATTTATGATTTCAAGATCCATATTAAAAGAAACAAAAGAAACAGCAAACGATTTTAAAGTAATTTGTGTAACTGGGCCAAGGCAATCAGGGAAAACAACTTTGTGTAAACAAGTATTTAAGAACAAACCATATGTTACCTTAGAAGATCCAGACATTGCTACAATAGCAAAAAGTAACGAACGTAAATTTTTAAATCAATTTAAAAATGGAGCAATATTAGATGAGGTACAACGTGTGCCAACATTATTTAATTACTTACAAGGAATTGTTGACAGTAAAAATAAAAATAACCAATTTGTTCTTACTGGAAGTAACAACTTTTTGATGCAACAAAATATATCTCAATCATTGGCAGGACGTGTAGGATATATTGAGCTTCTTCCATTTAGTTTAAATGAATTAAAAAGGACCAAATATAAAAACAGAAGTTTGGAAGAATCTATTTTAAATGGATTTTATCCTTCCATTGTAACAAAAAAAACCACAGCCCAAAGGTGGTTAAGCAACTATTTAATGACTTATGTGGAAAGGGATGTAAGATTAATAAAGAATATTGGAAACACATTTTTATTTAATAAATTTATAAAACTTGTTGCAGGGAGAGCCGCACAATTATTAAATGTAAATACACTTGCAAACGAAGTTGGTGTTGACAATAAAACCATTAATTCTTGGTTGGGCATATTGCAAAGCAGCTACATTGCCTACTCATTAATTCCTTTTCATCAAAATTTTAATAAAAGGGTAATTAAGTCTCCAAAAATTTATTTTTATGATACAGGACTACTTTGTTTTTTATTAAACATTCATTCTATTTCTGCTTTAAAAAAAAGTAAATATTACGGGGCAATTTTCGAGAACTTTATTGTATCGGAAATTAAAAAAAACAGAACTAACAAAGAGCAAAACGGCGAGATGTATTTTTTTAGAGACAGTGCCGGAAATGAAGTAGATTTAATATTAGAGAAAGAAGAAAAATTGATTCCTATAGAAATTAAAAGTGCAAAAAAAGTAAATACCGATTCTACAAAAAATCTGAGGTGGTTTAACAAAGTTTTCAGAGAAGATGGTGGAATTTTGATAAACAGTGGAGACACTTCTCAAACCCTCCCTTTTGATTTTGAGTTATTATCATGGAAAATGTGTGTTGATATTTAAAGCTGAGATAGAAAATAATAACTTTGAAAAAATATTTTATTTAATGCTAAAAAACGATTTAATATTAAGAGCTGCAAACAATCAACTAGTAGAACGAACTCCTGTTTGGATGATGAGGCAAGCAGGAAGAATATTGCCAGAATACCGAGCAGTTAGAGCTAAAATGGGTGATTTTATTTCTTTAGTAAAAACTCCAGAATTTGCCTGCGAAGTAACTATACAACCTGTAGATATTTTAGGTGTTGATGCGGCAATAATTTTTTCTGATATTTTGGTAATTCCTGAAGCTATGGGTTTGCCTTACAAAATGATTGAAAGCAAAGGTCCTTGGTTCGAAAAAACAATTCAAACTAAAGATGATATAAACTCCATACATATTGCTCATTTGCAAGATTATCAATATGTGATAGATGCAATAAAACTCACAAAAAAAGAGTTGAATAATAGGGTTCCATTGATTGGATTTGCCGGTGCACCATTTACAATATTGGCATATATGGTTGAAGGTTCCGGTTCAAAAACATTTTCTAAAGCAAAAAAATGGATGTTTACTCAAACACATGAGGCACATCAATTATTAGAATTGATAACACTTAGCACAATAAACTACTTAAAAGATCAAATAAAAGCTGGAGCTGATATGGTTCAATTGTTTGATTCGTGGGCAGGAATTTTAAGCCCTCAGCACTACGAGGTATTTGCACTATTTTATATTCAAAAAATTTGTCGTGCAATAAAAGAAGAGTTTCCTGAAGTTCCAATAACTGTATTTGCCAAAGGAGCCTTCTTTGCAAGAGAGAGTATGAGTAATTTATCTTGTGATGTAATTGGTTTAGATTGGAATATGGATATTAAAGAATCTAAAGCATTAATAGGGAAGAATAAAACATTGCAAGGGAATTTAGATCCTTGTATTTTATATTCTGATGACAAAACAATTGTTGCTGAAACGGAAAAAATGTTGAGAGAATTTGGTTCTAAAGGACATATAGCTAACTTAGGACACGGCATTTATCCTGACGTAGAAAAAGAAAAAGCAAAATTGTTTATTGAAACAATAAAAAATTATAAACACACCTATTAAAAATGGAAAAAGTTATTTCACAAAAAAAAATAATAAATGCTTGGGCAACTTATGATTTAGCCAACTCCGTTTATAATTTAGTAATCACGGCAACTATCTTTCCTATTTATTACAATATAGTTACCTCAGAAAAAGACGCAAATGGAAACATTATAAAGAATACAATTGATTTTTTTGGATTTACTTTAAAAAACACAGCATTGTATGATTTTGCTTTGGCATTTTCGTTTCTCTTGGTAGCTGCAGTAATTCCTTTGTTATCGGGAATTGCAGACTATAGTGGAAACAAAAAATCTTTTATGAAATTTTTCTGTTACATGGGTGCTAGTGCTTGTTCTGCTCTTTATTTTTTTGACAATTCAAATATTGTATTTGGAATTTTAATGGCAATTTTTGCTTGCATTGGTTTTAGTGGAAGTATGGTATTTTACAATGCCTATCTACCGGAAATTGCTCCACCTGATATGCAAGATAAAGTTAGTGCAAAAGGATTTGCCATGGGTTATTGGGGAAGCTCTATTTTATTAATAGCATCTCTTGCTCTAATAATGACAAGAGAAACAGGTGCAGAAAAAATGATGATGATGAGGTATGCATTTGTATTAGTTGGACTTTGGTGGTTTGGATTTGCACAAATTCCTTTTTATTTTTTACCAAATGGGAAATCTCAAGTTCAAAAAGATAAACTAAGTGGTGGTTCAATTTTTAGAGGTTATAGAGAAATAAAAAAAGTTTTTTTTGAGTTGAAAAACGACAAAAGACTCCTTACTTTTTTACCTGCCTTTTTTGCATATAGCATGGGAGTTCAAACAGTGATGCTTGTAGCCAATCATTTTGGTTCCGACGAAATTAAAATGGAATCAGGACAACTAATTACGACCATTCTAATCATTCAATTTGTGGCATTGGCTGGAGCCTATTTGTTTTCTTATTTATCAAAAAAACTGGGGAATATCCCTACTCTTATCATTACTACAATTATTTGGATTTTTATTTGTTTGGGAACGTATTTTTGGGTTTTTACTCCTGCTCATTTTTACGTTGTGGCAGGATTTGTTGGTTTGGTTATGGGAGGAATTCAATCTCTTTCACGCTCTACATATTCTAAACTATTGCCAGAAACAAAAGACCACGCCTCCTATTTTAGTTTTTATGATGTTTGCGAAAAATTAAGTATTGTATTTGGAATGCTAACATTTGGAATAATAACTCAAGTTAGTGCTACTATGAGAACTCCAATTTTAGCATTAATTATTTTTTTTGCTGTGGGCTTATTTATGTTAATTAAAGTGCCTAAAGAAAAGTGAAGCTAACTATTTTTTACAATTGTTTTTAACGACAACAACCACAACCCTATAAACGTTATTATTCCATTTAAAATTAATAGCTCAAATCCAAACTCATAACCGCCTAACCATTCTTTACTGTTTACGTTTAATATGTAACAAATAATGGGTGAAAGAAGGCAGACAAGTGGAACGAATTTGTCGATTGGCTTTCTTTTTGAAAACAATCCAAAAGAATATAAACCCAATAGAGGTCCATAAGTATAACCAGCTACCGTAAACAACTTTGAAACAACAGCCTGATCATTTATTGCCCTAAAAATAATTATTACCAAAAGCAATACAAAAGCAAAGGAAATATGAACCCACACTCTTGTTTTTTTCTTTTGAGCTTCTGTAAGTTTTGAATTGCTTTGAAAGCCCAAAAAGTCAATACAAACCGATGTGGTAAGAGAAGTTAATGCACCATCTGCACTTGGATAAGCAGCAGAAATTAATCCTATAATAAAAATAAAACCTGCAAAAGTTCCTAAATGTTCAATCGCAATTGAAGGAAATAATTCATCTGTTCTTGCAGGAATAGGAATATTTATCTCTTTGGAATAAACGTAAAGTAATGCCCCTAAAAACAAAAACAAAAGATTTACAAAAACCAACACAAAACTAAAACTGAACATATTCTTCTGAGCATCTTTTAAATTTTTGCAACTTAAATTTTTTTGCATCATTTCCTGATCAAGTCCAGTCATTACAATAGAGATAAACATGCCACTAAAAAACTGCTTTACCCAAAATTGTTTACTATTTATATCTGTGTTAATCATTTTTAAAAATCCCGACTCAGAAACTCTATCAATCAAAGATGAAAAACTCATGTTCAATTGACTTTTTATTAGAAAAACAGATATGATAACTGAAAGCAACATGAAAGTAGTTTGCAATGTATCTGTCCAAATAATTGTTTTAATTCCTCCTTCGTAAGTATATAACAAGATTAAACAAACAAATATTAAAACCGTTATCCAAAATGGAACGCCAAGGCTATCAAAAACAAAAGTTTGTAGCACAGTTACCACCAAAAACATTCTGAAGGATGCTCCAATTGTTCGGCTCAATATAAAATAAAATGCTCCAGTTTTATAACTCCAAAACCCAAATCGTTGTTCTAAAAATGTATAAATTGATGTTAAATTTAAACGGTAATAAAGCGGTAATAAAACTGTTGCAATTACAGTATACCCTGCCAAATAACCAAACACAACCATCATGTAAGAAAATTGCGTTGTGCCCACCCAACCAGGCACACTCATAAACGTAACTCCAGATAAGGAGGCTCCAATCATACCATAAGCAATTATGTACCATGGCGACTGATTATTTCCTTTGAAAAATCCAGAATTGCCAGCATTTCTGGCGGTGTACCAAGTAATAACAAAAAGCAAAAGAGAATAGATTCCTACAACTAATAAGATAGAAATTGAGTTCATAAAAAACTTTCTAAGTAAAATTTACTTAGCAAAGAAAACGATTAGAACAATAGATTTTTTTAGAAATTCAGATTTTTATTTACAATTTGATATCAACTATTAAACTTTTAAAATTTTGCTTTGACAAACAAAATTTGTTTTTGGTAGTGTTGTTTGAGAAATTGCTTTAAATCCACCTTCCACTTCCGAAAAGTTTCTGTAGCCTCTTGCCTGTAATATGCTGGCTGCAATCATGCTTCTATATCCGCCCGCACAATGTAAAAAGAAATGTTCTTTGGGATTTACATCTTTGATCCAATCGTTTATATATGCCAATGGTTTGCTGTATGCTTCATCAATGTGTTCTGAAGAGTATTCAGATTCTTTTCTGATATCCACTACTTTACTATCTCCAATTTTTACATCATTTGAAAATTGTTCAGCAGAAATTCTGTTTACTTTATCTACTTCCATACCGGCTTTAATCCGAGCATTTATTCCACCTTTTAAATGACCAACTTGATTGTCGAAACCAACTCTGGCTAAACGAGTAACTGCTTCTTCTTCCTTGCCTAACTCTGTAACTAAAAGTAAAGGTTGATTTACATCTGCAATTAAAGCTCCAACCCAAGGAGCAAAATCTCCATTGAGTCCAATATTTATTGACTGAGGTATAAAACTTTTTGCAAAAACTTCTGGATTTCTGGTGTCTAAAATTAATGCACCACTAGATTCGGCCGCAACTTCAAATTCTTTTGGAGATAACGCTCTCATGCCATTATTCAATACACTTTCAAAACTTTCGTATCCTTTTTTATTCATTGCCACATTCATTCCAAAATAGGCAGGAGGAGGAGTTAAACCATCCAAGACTTCTTTAATGAAAGCTTCTTTGTTGGGTTGATTTAATGCATAATTCATTTTCTTCTGATTGCCTAGTGTATCCACCGTTTCTTTCATCATGTTTTTTCCACAAGCACTTCCAGCACCGTGAGCAGGATATACAATAACATCGTCTGCTAAAGGCATAATTTTATTCATTAAACTTTCAAACAATAATCCTGCAAGTCCTTCTTGAGTCATGTTTGCAGCTTTTTGAGCTAAATCAGGTCTCCCTACATCACCTAAAAACAAAGTGTCGCCGCTAAAAATTGCATAGTCTTTTCCAATGGAATCTTTCAATAAATAGGTGGTGCTTTCCATGGTGTGCCCCGGTGTGTGAAGAGCTATAATTGTTACATCACCAATTTTAAATTCTTGATTATCTGTTGCGATTGTTGCTTCAAATTCGCAAGCTGCATTTGGACCAAAAACAATTTTTGCACCAGTATTTTTAGATAAATCAATATGTCCTGAAACAAAGTCTGCATGAAAATGAGTTTCGAAAATATATTTTAATTTTACTCCATCCTTCTCCAATCTATCTAAATAAGGTTTTGTTTCTCTTAATGGATCAATAATCGCTGCCTCGCCATTTGATGTAATGTAATATGCACCTTGTGCCAAACATCCAGTATATATTTGTTCTACTTTCATTTGTAATTTGATAATTTATCTAACAAAAATAAACCATTTTTCTGAGGTATTTTAATGAAGTTTTAAATAATATTAAAATTCAAAAATTCAATCCTAAATTTGCAAAATGAATTTTCCCTCAAAATTAATAGAAGATGCTGTAAATGCTTTTGCAAGTTTACCCGGCATAGGAAAAAAAACGGCATTGCGTCTTACATTAAATCTCTTAAAAAGAGAAGAACATGAGGTAAACGCTTTTTTAAGTTCACTTCAAAAAATGAAAGCCAACGTTGGATATTGCAAAAGTTGCAACAATATTTCTGATGCACAAGAATGTGAAATATGCAACAACAAACAAAGAAATCATCAATTGATTTGTATTGTAGCAGATTTTAGAGATGTAATTGCTGTAGAAAGCACCAATCAATTTAGAGGTGTTTACCATGTTTTGGGAGGGCTTATTTCTCCGATGGATGGAATTGGGCCAAACGATTTAAATTTGGAAAATTTAGTAGATAGAATTACAAAAAACGAAGCCACAGAAATACTTTTAGCCTTAGCTACAACTGTTGAGGGAGATACAACAAATTTTTACATTTATAGAAAATTAAAAGATGTAAATATTAAAATAAGTACAATAGCCCGTGGCATGGCGGTTGGAGAAGACCTGGAATATACAGACGAAATTACTTTGGGTCGTTCAATTTTAAATCGTGTTCCTTTTGAAAATACTTTTTCCTCTAAGTGAAATAATTAAATAATTTTTTAGTTATTTAGGACGATGAAAGACCTTTCGGTTATAATAGTAAATTATAATGTTGAATATTTTTTAGAACAATGCCTTCTTTCTGTTGAGAAAGCTGCAAAAAATATTGACGCCGAAATATTTGTTGTAGACAACAATTCTGTTGATGGCTCAGTAAACCTTGTCAAGGAAAAGTTCCCTTTTGTAAAGTTAATCGAAAACAAAAAAAACACAGGATTTTCTTTTGCGAATAATCAAGCGATAAAGGAATCACAAGGAAAGTACGTACTACTTTTAAATCCAGATACTCTTGTTGAAGAAGATACGTTCGAAAAAATTATAACCTTCATGAATACACACCAAGATGCAGGTGGATTAGGTGTGATGATGGTAGATGGGAAGGGAATATTTTTACCTGAAAGCAAAAGAGGTTTACCCACACCAATGGTTGCTTTTTACAAAATCTTTGGATTATCGGCTTTGTTTCCAAAATCCAAAATCTTTGGAAGATATCATGTTGGTTATTTAGACAAGAATAAAACTCATGAAATTGAAATACTTTCAGGAGCATTTATGTTGCTCAGAAAAAAAGTTTTAGATGAAATAGGTTTATTGGATGAGACTTTTTTTATGTATGGCGAAGACATTGATTTAAGTTATAGAATAACGAAGGCCGGCTACAAAAATTATTATTTTCCTGAAACCAAAATTATTCACTATAAAGGAGAAAGCACAAAAAAAAGTAGTGTAAATTATGTGTTTATTTTTTACAGAGCGATGATAATTTTTGCGGAAAAACATTTCTCTCAAAAAAATGCAAAAACATTTTCTACCTTAATAAATTTAGCCATTTACCTTAGAGCCGCACTTGCTATTTTTTACAGATTTATTAGTACAATAATTTTACCTCTAATTGATACGGTATTAATTTATACAGGAATTTATTTTCTTTCACATTGGTGGGAAGGAAGCGTAAAAAATAGCTCCGATGGGTTTTTTCCAGAAGTGTTTTTTCAATTTGCAATTCCTGGATATATTTTAATTTGGCTGAGTTCTGTTTGGTTCTGGGGCGGTTACGATAAGCCTATTTCCATATTAAAAATTCTGAAAGGATTTTTAATTGGCACAGTATTTATTTTAGTAATTTATGCATTATTACCCGAAAATTACAGATTTAGCAGAGGTTTAATTTTATTGGGTTCCTTGATGGCATCTTTGATAGTTGTGGGCATAAGATATATATTAAATTTAATTGGAATAAATGACTATAAATTAGAAAGTAAAACTTCAAAAAAAATTGTAATAATTGGAAATTTTGAGGAAGCAGATAGAGTAAAAAATATAATTGTTAAATCAAATAATAATCAAACAAGTTTTTATTTTTTATCACCCTACAATAAAAAAGAAAAAGAAAAAAACTACATTGGAAATATCTCTCAATTAAAAGAAATAATTGAGGTATTTAAAGTTAACGAAGTAATATTTTGTGCAAAAGATTTAAGTTCATCTCAAATAATTTCCAATATGCTTTGGGTGGACAACCAAAAAATAGAATATAAAATTGCACCACCAGAAAGTTTGTTTATCATTGGCAGCAACTCCATCAACTCTCAAGGAGAACTGTATGTTGTAGAAATTAACTCAATTGGAAAAGAATCTAGTAGAAGAAACAAAAGAGTGTTAGACATTTTAATAAGCATAATACTAACAGTATTTTTACCAATTTCACTTTTGTCAAAAAGAAGAATACAAATATTACTGAATATTTTGCCTGTGTTTTTTGGAAGTAAAACTTGGGTTTCGTATGCAGGTACAAAAGAAAATTATTTAGACTTACCCAAAATCCCTAAAGGTGTTTTTTCCTATTCAGATTTATTGACTTTTAAAATGGATGACATGGAAATTTCAAAAATCAATCAACTTTACTCTAAAGATTATAAAGTAACAAATGATTTGGAGATAATTTGGAAAGCACTTTTTTAAACATTAGTTTAGTATTGAATTCAATAAATAAATGCTACATCCCGAATTGATATATCGCCTTGGAATTACTTTAATTCCTAATATTGGCGACATAAATGCAAAAAAGCTTATTGCCTATTGCGGCAGTGCAGAGGCTGTTTTTAAAGAAAAAAAATCAACATTACTAAAAATTCCTGGCATAGGAAAAATACTTTCCTCCTCTGTAATTAGTAACGATGTTTTACACTTAGCAGAAAAGGAAATTGAATATTTAGAAAAAAATAATTTTACAATTCACTATTATCAAGACAAAGATTATCCAAAAAGATTAAAACATTGTAACGACTCTCCTATCCTACTTTTTAGCGATGGGAAAATTGATTTTAATACAGATAAATCTCTTGGAATAGTTGGCACAAGGCAAATTACAGAATATGGAAAAAATGCAGTAATAAAATTTATAGAAGGGCTTACTCCTTACAACCCTCTAGTGGTAAGTGGTTTGGCCTTTGGAGTGGATATTTTAGCACACAAAGAATGTGTAAAGCATAATTTACAAACGGTTGGAATATTAGCCCACGGCCTAGACATGCTCTACCCGAGAGAACATTCTAAAACCGTTCAAAAGATGAAAGAAAACGGGGGAATAGCTACCGAATTTTTTAGCAATACAAATCCCGACAGAGAAAATTTTCCTAAAAGAAATAGAATCGTTGCAGGTATGTGCGACATTATTTTGGTGGTGGAGGCAGCAGAAAAAAGTGGTTCATTAATTACTGCAGATATTGCTATGTCGTACAATAGAGATGTTGCTGCAATTCCCGGAAGAATTGGAGACTCTACTTCAAAAGGGTGCAATAAATACATCAAACAAAATAAAGCAGCACTGGTTGAAGGGCCTGAAGATATTGCCTATATGATGGGATGGACTAAAGACAATGAAAAGAAAGAAGCATTTACACCAAGTTTGTTTATAGAACTTTCTACAGATGAATCAAAAATTGTAGACATTGTAAAAGAAAAACAAAAAATTGCTATTGATGATTTGAGTTTTCTTTCGGAATTTTCTATGAGTAAAACTTCAGGTTTGTTACTAAATCTAGAACTAAAAGGAGTAATAAAATCATTGCCCGGAAAAATAGTTCAACTGAATTAACAAAGTTACATGCCGTTTTACAATTAATTAATACCTCTGTATTTTTATAAGCACTGTATTATTTAGATATTTGTGAACTAGAAAGATTATCTAAATGAATAAAAAAGTTGGTTTACCTCTTTTGTTGCTTGTTGTTTTGATGTTTTCGTGCACTAAAGTACCAGTTTCTGGCCGTAGGCAAATGCATTTATTGCCCGAGTCAATGTTAATAAACATGGGAGCAAGCAGCTACAGACAAATATTGCAGCAAACACCGCCAAGCAGTGCATCCAATGTAAATTCTATGATGGTTAAAAACATGGGACAGAAAATGTCTCAGGCAGTTGCTAAATACCTAAAATCGAAAAAGCAAAGCAGTAGAATTGAGGGGTTTAAGTGGGAATTTAATTTAGTGAATTCTAAGGATGTAAATGCTTTTTGCCTACCCGGTGGAAAAGTAATAATTAACGAAGGTATTTTAGCGGTAACTCAAACAGAGGCTGCACTAGCAGTTGTTATGGGTCATGAAATTGCTCATGCTATTGCACGACACGGTAACGAACGAATGAGCCAAGGATTATTGGTGGCAACAGGTGGATTGGCGCTACAAATAGCACTTTCACAAAACCCGTCAGAAACTAACAATTTATTCTTGCAAAGCTATGGTTTGGGCACTCAAATGGGAATACTAAAATACTCTAGAACACACGAATCGGAAGCAGATAAAATAGGTCTTATTTTTTGTGCCATGGCAGGTTACAATCCTCAAGAAGCAATAGGTTTTTGGGAGAGAATGTCAAAAATTGGTGGTGCAAAACCTCCGCAAATTCTTAGTACACACCCTAGCGACGATACAAGAATAAAAGATCTAAAAGCATTTATGCCCAAAGCATTAAAATATTATAAACCCTCCTAACATCTATGAAAAAAAGTATACTATTATTTCTTTTTTGCGTTTTTTATTCTGCTTCATATAATTCTTTAAAGGCTCAAGCTATAGCAAAAAATAAAACAATAGAAAACAAATTAATTCAATATTCAGGAATGGTGGTTTCGGCTGATAGTTTATACCCTGTGCCATATACCAGCATTCTTATAAGAGGAACAAAGCATGGCACCATAAGCGACTATTATGGTTTCTTTTCATTTGTTGCACAAGAGAACGATGTTATAGAATTTGTTGCCTTAGGGTTTAAGTCCGCAAGTTTTGTAATACCTGATTCTTTAGATGACAATAAATACTCTATGATTCAGGTAATGAACCCAGACACCTACTTATTAAAAGAAGCATTAATCTTGCCTTGGCCAACAAAAGAACAATTTAAACAAGCGTTTTTAAAATTAGAACTTCCAAACGACGATGCTGCAAGGGCACAAAGAAATATTGGTTCTATAAGAAATCCTGAATATTACGGATACAGCGGTTCTTCTATAGCAATGAATCAACAACTTATGTTGCAACAACAAAACAGCAGAGTATATGGAATGGGTCAAATTCCAATAAACAATTTGATGAATCCTTTTGCATGGGCACAATTTATTTCGGATTGGCGAAGTGGAAAACTAAAAAAGCAATAAATAAAATATTTTTTAGTTTATTGCAGTGTGATTTTAAAAAGTGTTCATAAACTAATCTTTTCTGTTTTATTTCTTGCCTTTGCAAACACTACATTTTCTCAGGAAGGTGCTGTAATAAATGGAAGAATAATTGATAAAACATCAAATACTCCTTTGTCTGGTGCCGTTATTTCTATAAAAGGAATTTCTGGATTTTCTGAAACAGATTCCTTGGGATATTATAAAATTTCTGCTCCTTCTTCTGTTAAACTAGAACTAACAATTTCGTTGTTGGGATACGAAAGCACAAAAAAAAGTATTCTCTTAAAGCCCAATGAGTCATTGTTACTGAATTTTGATCTTGAATCAGAGATAAAAAAAATAAAAGAAATAAGTATTGAGGATAAGCAACTAAGAAGGACAACAATGCAAAGCCTCGACCCCAAACTTGTGGTATTATTGCCTACAACGGGTGGTGTTGAATCTCTCTTAAAAACATTGCCCGGTGTAGCTTCTAATAACGAGTTAAGTTCTCAATTTAGTGTAAGAGGTGGAAATTACGACGAGAATTTAATTTATGTAAACGATGTAGAAGTGTATCGTCCATTTTTAGTTCGCTCGGGGCAGCAAGAAGGTTTAAGTTTTATAAATCCGGATTTAGTAGCAGATATAAAGTTTTCTGCTGGTGGTTTTGAAGCAAAGTATGGCGACAAAATGTCTAGCGTTTTAGACATAACTTACCGAAGGCCAAAAAAGTTTGGAGGTACCGTTACAGGCACATTATTAGGCGGCTCCTTGCATTTAGAAGGAGCAACAAAAGATGCAAGGCTATCTTATTTATTTGGCATTCGCCAACGTTCTAACCGTTACCTCCTTAGAAGTTTAGACACTCAGGGAGATTATCGCCCCAACTTTGTAGATGTGCAATCGCAAATAATGTTTGATTACAACGACAAATGGCAATTTAGTTTTTTGGGGAATTATGCCAGAAACAAATACAATTTTATTCCCGAAACAAGAACAAGCAGATTTGGAACGGTTACGCAAGTTAAACAGCTTACAGTATATTTTGATGGACAAGAAGTAAACGATTTTGAAACCTATTTGGGTTCGTTTACCGCTTCTTACAAGCCCAACGAAAAAACAGTATTAAAGTTTATAAGCTCTGTATTTAGAAGTTTTGAAACAGAAAAAGCCAATGTAAAAGGTGAGTATTTAATTTACGATGTAGAAGCAGATTTAGGAAAAGATAATTTTGGAGATACCACCAACTTAACTGGTATTGGAACTTTTTTAAACAGAAGCAGAAATTTTTTGCAAGCTACAGTATGGAATGCCGAACACAAAGGAATTCATGAAAACACCAAGTGGGGAATTAAAGTTCAAAAAGAATGGATAAACGATAAACTAAGCGAATGGACATTAATTGATTCATCAGGGTATTCTGTACCCTTTAGCGATTCAGAAATAAACTTGCAAGATGTAGTTAAACAAAACATCAACCTTAATACAACAAGGTTAATGGGCTACGGACAACAAGATTATGTGTGGGGAGAAAAAACAGAATATTCATTAAATGTAGGCGGAAGATTTAATTATTGGACATTGAATAAACAGTTTTTGTTTTCTCCCAGAGCATTAATAACTATGAAGCCTGATTGGGAGAAAGACTGGTTGTTTAAGTTTGCAACAGGCTATTATTACCAACCTCCTTTTTATAGAGAATTGCGAGATTTTACTGGTACTTTAAACACTGGACTTAGAGCACAAACATCTATTCATTTTGTGGCGGGTGCGAATTATCAGTTTAAATTGTGGAACAGACCAATGAAATTTACGGGTGAACTTTACTATAAATACCTAGATAATTTAGTGCCTTATAAAATTGAAAACGTAAGGCTTAGGTATTTTGCCAACAACAGCGCCAACGGCTATGCCACTGGTATTGACTTAAAGCTAAACGGTGAGTTTGTTCCAGGTGCAGAATCTTGGATAAGTCTTTCGGTAATGCAAACCATGGAAGATATAAAAGGAGACTTCTATTATAAATACTACAACAGCAAAGGCGAACAAGTAACACCTGGCTTTACGAACGATGCTATAACAAGAACAGAAAAAATAAGTCCAGGTTATATTCCTCGTCCAACAGACCAAAGAGTGAATGTAGGATTATTTTTCCAAGACTACGTTCCTAAATTCCCTACGTTTAAAGTACATATTAATTTATTGTACGGTAGCGGAATGCCATTTGGCCCTAACGGATTAAACAAGTACGCAGATACTCTTAGAATTCCTTCCTACAGAAGAGTAGACATGGGATTTTCTAAACAATTGATAAAAGAAAATTCAAAACTTTCTACCCACAAAAGATTTAAATACATAAAATCTGCTTGGATTAGTTTAGAAGTGTTTAACCTCCTGCAAGTAAAAAATACCATTTCATATTTATGGGTAAAAGATTACAATAATCTTCAGTTTGCAATTCCAAATTACCTTACTAATCGGCAGTTGAATTTAAAGTTGATTGTAAAGTTTTAGATTTTGGTATTGTTTAAGCAATAGATTAAGTTAATTTTATCTGGCTTACCCAATAAAGGAATAACTTCTTTTTTAACTAACAACGCACCCAATTTTTCTATTGCTTTTTGCGAACGAATATTTTGAGCACCTACATGAAAATAAATCTTATCTACAAAGCCAAAAGCATAATTTATCATTAGCTTTTTAAGAGACGAATTTATAAATCCACCCCAAAATTTTTTGGCTAAAAAAGTATATCCAATGGCAATTGATTTTTCATTTTCATTGAATTCATAATATCTGGTGCAGCCAATTATTTGGTTATTATTTTGGGATAAAATTAAAAATGCAGAGTTAGATTCGATGGCAGAATTGAAATAAATTTCAAACACCTCTCTCTTCCACCTCTCGTTTTGTGGATGTTGCTCCCAAATTTCTTTATCAGATGCAATAGTGTATAGCTCCTCAAAATGCATTAATTTTAAAGGAAGAAGCCTTATAATCTCATTTTCTAATACTTCATCAAACTTCATGTTCTTTTTTTGGATATCTAATTTATAAAACAACACTCAAGCAAAATATACTGCAGAAAATACTCCGTAAATAGTGGCGAATGTTGTAGATTTTTTTCATGCATTTTATATTCTTTCTCTGATGTCTTTGTTCTCATAAATGGCTTTAGAATTTTCTCCAAATGCAACACCTATCATAACATTGGCTAAGTCTAGAGAACTTACTCCAATATTGGGATAAATAAAAGAAAAGAAATATTTATACAAGGGTCTAAAAATTCTATAAAAGGTATTGGGTTCCTTTCTTTTTTTAATAGGATAGATATAACCTGGTCTAAAAATATTAAGCTGTTTAAATTTTAAATTTTTTAGAATATTTTCTGCAATGCCTTTGCTTTTTGCAAACAATACTGAGCTTTTCTCTAAGGAATCGGCACCTTGTCCGCTTAAAAAAGAAAACACAACATAGGGACTTTCGTGTTTTAAAATTTTAGCAAATGAGGCTGTATAATCTATTGTTATTTTGTTAAATTCTTCTTTAGGCACAGCGCCTGTGTATACACCAATGCAATAAAAGCAAATATCCTTGTTTTTAAAATAGTGTTCCTTACCCGAAAAATCTAAAAAATTTTCATGAACTATTTCAATCAATTTTGGATGTTTGTTAGCTGAACTTTTTCTAACGAAACATGTAACTGAATTTACATCTTCTCTTTGCAAACATTTATCAAGAAT